>CAZDWF010000075.1:0-18368 GCA_964508895.1 uncultured Bacteroidales bacterium | reverse complement strand
ACTTTCAATTTTCTTTTCAGCCTCCAGTACATCAAGGTATTTGTTGATTTCATTGACATGAATACACAGGATCTTTGTGAGATCATCAAGAGAAGGTACCGGTCCAAATATATAATTATACATAAATTATATTTTATCAATCATAAAGCTTTCTTAAACTTTCGTTTACCAGGGTATGTTTAATAAACTCCTTCCATTCCTCACTATTCCAGGTGTTCAGTTTACTGTGTACCAGATAATATTTTTCAGGAATTGATTAACTGCTATTATCTCATTATATTCTTTTCCTTTCACAAATTGGCCGATAAAAACCTTCATACCAGCACCAACGGCCCTTAATGCCAAACCAAAAGCAGCAGTTGTTTTACCTTTTCCATTTCCTGTATATACATGAACATACGTTTTCATAACAAATTATATGATCTTAATATTCATCAATAATATTTATAACATCGCTCATGGTGAAAGCATATTTTCTCTTCAATTGTGCAAGCCTTGTATCTCCTCTTTCCTTATCAGGAATATTTAACTCTGATTTAAGATGTTCAACCGGCACATTATACTTATCTGAAACTTCATTGAGAGTCATATAACCTTTTATATCAATATTTCTATTTTTATATTTTGCTTCATGATCAGCATTATCCTTTTCTTCATTCTTCTTTTTTGTTTGATCCACAATGGTATCAGAGTCCTTACCAATTATAGTTTTCTCATAATGATCTTGTTGATTCTGGTATTTACGCAAAGGTTTATGTTCAGAAGTTTCAACCATTATTAAAAACGAAAACAATATTAATACAGCTGAGATACCAACAAAAGAAATTGTCAGAACTATTCTTAAGCCTCTATTCAATAGCATTCTTTTGTAAATACATACTATTTGTTTCCAATGCAGAATAATATGAAATATAAGTAGTGCTATTAGTATAAGGGCAATGATCAGGTGTATTGTTCCCCATTGATGCCTGTCAAGTCCAAGGAAAGTCAATTCAACATTTTGCTGATAAACCAACCATACTTCTTTGTTAGGTAATAATATGTATTTAATTAAGAGGCCCAAACCAATTAATAACGACATCAATAGAAACATAAAAGCATCAATGATAAAATTGATTTCTGATTTTTTCATAATAATTAGTTTTAGTTAGATTATTTAAAACTTAAATAGTTTATTAGAAATATAAGCTTCATAAGCTTCCCTGACATTCATCTCTCCTGCACCCGTATAAATTTCGATATCCATACTTTTGAGAATGGCATCTGCATTTCCTCCGGGACCGTTTCCTGTAATAAGCACTTTGGGCTCCAGTTCAAAAAGCTTTTGAGCAGTCTTAGGCCCGGCACCATGTTCTTGCTGCCCTATTGAAGAATTATCATAATGACTGAGTTCATCACTATCTTCATCATAGATAAGTAGATATTCAGTTCTTCCAAAACGTGGATCCATCATAGAATCCCATGTTGTTCCTTTAGTTGTAAAAGCAATTTTCATTATAGTGTTTTTAAATATTAGTTAATATGTTCTGCCATATTTCATTAATTTTCAATGAAAGTCCATTATGGCTGTATTCAATTATAGTTTTTCCTGAAGTCATTGAATGGGAAAAATCTTCATCATAAGGCAAATCAGAAAGGTAGATTATGTTTTCCTGTTTTAAATACTTCACTATCTCTTCAGTGATATCTTTATTGATATCTGATTTATTGATTATACATGCTGCAGGAATGTTAAATCCCTTGATCAGCTCATGCACTCTTTTCAGGTCATGAAATCCTGATAAGCTGGGCTCGATAACAATTACAGCTAAGTTAGCTCCTGAAAGTGAAGATACGACAGGGCAGCCTATCCCCGGAGGTCCGTCAACAAGTATCAAATCAATATTATCTCTTCCGGCAATTTCACGAGTTTCCTTTTTCACCTTTGCAACCAGCTTTCCTGAATTATCTGCACCAATATCAAGTTTAGCATGAACCATAGTACTTCCTGACTTGATAGAAGAAATATACCATTGTCCGGCCTTACGTGTATGATTTGTTATGGCTCCGGTGGAACAAACACGGCTGCAATATCCGCAACCTTCACAGCTTGTCTCATTAATAGTATATGCATCATTAACAAACTCAATGGCATTAAACCTGCATACATCCTGGCAAAGGCCACATTGATCACATATATTATTATCAATAACTGCTAATTCCCCGCTATAGAAATCCTCTTTAATGGTTTCCTCAGCTTGTAACAAAAGGTGCATATTCGCTGCATCAACGTCACAATCGGCTATTACGGCACTTCTTCCTGCAAGAAATGCAAAGGATGATGCCAGTGATGTTTTTCCTGTCCCCCCTTTTCCGGATATAAAAACAATTTCCTTCATACTATTTATCTCCCAAATTTTCGGATGTATTCACTGATCTTTAGTAATTCCTGCCTCACTTCCGGAATCTTATCATATACAAGATGTCCTGAAGAGTAATGAGTTGCAATTCTTCTGTCATTAGGGATTTGGGCAAGTATTGGAATATTGTTTTTCTCACAATATTGAAACACATCTGAGTTTCCAATCCCGAACCGGTTTACCACAACACCAAAACTAATGTTTAACTTCCTGACCGTTTCCACTGCCAGTTGCAGGTCGTGAAGTCCGAATGGTGTGGGTTCTGTAACAAGAATAACAAAATCGCTGTCTTTAATGGCTTCAATTACAGGACAAGAGGTTCCGGGAGGAGAATCATACAATTTCAGGATATCACCATTAAAGTTATCATCAATATATTCTTTTGTTTGAGCTATTAACGGGACAGCCTGTTCCTGGCCAATATCCAGGAGGCTTTCAACAAATGTGATCTTCTCTTTTTTGTATATATTAAGTATTCCAATCCTCTGTGGTATCATAGGTAATGAACCAGTTGGACATAATTCAGAACAGGCATAGCAACCATGGCATAAACGTGGAAATATTATCAGGTGATCTGCCAGTTTTATTATAGCATTAAAATTACATACTTCCTGGCACTTCCCACAGGAACTGCATGTACTTTCATTCCATTCGGGTACATAGGAATATTTTATTTCTTTATCCTGAATTTCTCCTTGTATAAATATCCTTGAATTAGGCTCTTCAACATCAAGATCTGTGAGAATTACTTCGTCGTTCTTTGCTATAAGTGCTGCAAGGTTAGTAGACAGCATAGTCTTCCCTGTACCACCCTTGCCACTGGCTATTGCTACCTTCATCTCCTTTTGTCTTTTTACTTTTGCCTTTCCCCTTATCAATGGTCGCATAAATTTTGAGCAGAATTCAATCCGTTTCCAAGAAACCTTTTAACGATTTCTTCAGGACTACCATTGGTTACTCCTGTAATCACTTCTATATTGTTTTCAGAAAACAGATTTATGGCTTTCATTCCTATGCCACCGGCAATGATAATATCCACCCCTTCTCCTGCCAGAAAACGAGGGTATGTTCCTGTTTGATGAACAGGCGGGTCAATATATCTGACATTAATTATTTTGTCATCTTCCGTTTCAACTATAGCAAATTTACTTGAATGTCCAAAATGTGGTGTTATCTGACCATCCATAGTTGGAATTGCAAATTTTATTCTATCACTCATTTATTATTCTTTTTTTCGTTTAACAATTCTTCTCTTATCATTGGCTTCCCACATTCGGGGCATTTAATGCTTGTGCACTTAATACCCTGCTGATGTTTGACTTTTTTACCACAATTATTACAAATACAAAAACCACCAGGGCCAAAGGAACCTCCTTTATTACGGCCTTTACCTCCGGCTTTTCCGAGGCCTTTTCCTTTAAAAATCATAATCAATAATTTTGAAATACCTATACTCTATTCTATTTTCCTCTGATTTTTGATTCAAGTTCAGAAAGGTATTTCTTCAATGATTCAATTTCACTAATGATTGAATCCTTATCATCAGGATCAAAAGACTGAAGCTGGCCAAATCCTGTTCGGCCTCTAAGGCCCTGATGAAAAGCTCTCCCTCTATTCCTGAAATATCTTCCCCTTCCAAAATAATTTCCTTGTGTAAAGGATTCCTGGTCTCCAGAGCATATACCTCTGCTTCTACCTGTCATTGGACCTCTTCCTTCAGGTCCTGTTTTATCACCACCTGGCATTTTTACCTCCTTTTTTATAATGATGCCCGCAACATTTCCCATGTCCGAATCCACCTGCTAAGTTTATGATGTTTTTAGACTGGCATGCAGGACATTCATCAATTAATTGATTGATACTCGTTTTAAACATATGTCCACAATCACGGCATTTAATAATGTTATTTCTAAAATGTACACTCCCACCTTCAATAGATAGTATTTTACCCTCTATTATAAAGGCTGCAATTTTTTTTCTGGCTTTCTCTATCAACCTTGTAAAAGTTGTGCGGGATATCCCCATTTCTTCTGAAGCCTCTTCATGATTCAATCCTTGATAATCCGCAAGCCTGATAGCCTCAAATTCATCTAACATAAGATTAATCTGTTCAAGATCCTTGGCTGTAATCCCTAATGGCTTAAACTCGCTAAAAAGAGGGGGCTCATGTACTATTCTATTGTTTTTCGGTCGTGGCATATGATTATTTTCTGCAAATATAATGCACATATGTGCATAATGCAAGAGAAAAATAAAAAAATCGTAAAGCGTGACGCGTTACGAGAATGGATCTATGAAAGAATTCTCTATTACAATTAAGCAGTTTTTGTACTTTTACTAAAAAATAATATGCTCAAAAACAACGAATATTTCGACGGTAAGGTAAAATCAATTGGTTTCGAAAATGCTGAAGGCATAGCTACTGTTGGCGTGATGGAAGCAGGTGAATATGAGTTTGGCACATCAACAGATGAATACATGACTGTTAGCAGTGGAAGTATGGATGTGTTGCTACCAGGCGAAACTGAATGGAAAACTTTTGCTAAGGGTGATGAGTTCTTTGTTGGAAAAGATAAGAGCTTCAAGGTAAAGTCAAATGCTGCTGCTGCTTATTTGTGTGTTTATAAATAGTCATACCAACTAAAATAATTCCTGAATATATATTTCAGGAAGAGCCATCTTTTCCTGTATATAGTATCCTTACGCTTTATAAACTTCTTTGCCATTCAAGCTGATAATGGAAATATATTTAGAATCCGGCATCTAGCACCTCATTAATAAAAGGAAATATTATTTCATTATTGTTCTCAACAAACCTGTTCATGCATATTACAATACCCAAGTCTTCTTTTTTAAACAGTAATGCTTTGCTATAGAATGTCCCGGCGGATCCTGAGTGCACGCTTACATTGAAATAATTTTTATGGATAACTTCAACGATACCCCACCCCAATCCATATTCTTTACCGCTATGCATCCTTCGGTATGTATCAGTATCCAATAATGACTCCTCTCCTTTCCACCCTTTAAGGTTATCCTGCAGGAACTTTATAAAATCAGGAATAGAAAGACAAAGGTCACCGGCCGGAGCGATACCTAATCTAGATAAATTATATAAATCATCGGGCGGATGCGGTAAAAAATCCTTTGTTTCAGGATCAACATAATGCCCCCAGGTTTGATTGGAATCAAGCATAGCTGGCCAACCATAATATGCTTTGATCTTTAAAGGAGTAAATATTCTTTCCTCCAATATTTCTTTCCAGGATTTTTTATTTACTTTTTCAAGCATGCTTGCAATCATTACATAAGCAATATTTGAATATTGGTAACCTCCATTGTATTTATCCTGTGTCATAGCCCATTCGTAAAGAGTATTTCTTTGCAGTACAGAATCCTTATCAATATATTTTAAGATAAGCTCAGGAAAACTTCTTGTATTTGGGGGCAATCCGGCTCTGTGCTGCAATAAATGCTGTAAGGTAATGTCATGGAACTCCGGCATGCTTTTTTCTTTATACTCAGGAAAAAGATCAAAAAATTGTGTATCCCACTCCAGCAGTCCGTCTTCAACCATTGAGCTGGCAGCAAAAGCAATAAAAGATTTAGTATTTGATCCCAGGTGCCATAGGTTATTTTTCTTTACCTTCAGATCACTACCAAGCTTTATATACCCTGATGTTGTAAATTCATATACAGTATCGCTGGAAAAAATGCAAAGTGCCATACCCGGGATCTCATTCTCAATTCTAATTTGATCAAGTCTATCCTGAAATGTAACAGGATTATTTCTTACAGTGTTCGTACTACATGAAATCAGAATGCTTGAAAACAGTATTAGAAAGCTATTAAATATACTTTTCATGAGCTTATTTTGATACTAAAGTTATGAAATCCTAATAATCAATATACATCTAGGTCTCTTCCAACAATAACTTTCCCTTTGTACGCGCCTGAAATTTCATTAAGCAAATCTTCATCAGTTCCGCCCCAGTATAAAATATGATACAGGACTAGCAGTTTTGGCTGTGTCTTTTGAGCTATCTCAGCAAGTTCAAAAGTTGAAGTATGGTGATCAGCATGATAGTCTTTCCATAGTTGAGCTTTGGTATCATAGCCTTTTTTGTAGTATACTTCATGGATGAGCATATCGGCTCCCTGAGCATATTCAATGATCTTTTCTGTGGGTTTTGTATCTCCGGAAATAACTATTACTTTGTCAGGTGTTGTAAAACGAAATCCCCATGCGTTTGGCCATTCACCATGTTCGACAGGAAATGCTTCCACAGTGACATTGCTATCCTGATAAATTATTCCTTCCTCTGTAAACTCATGGGAGTTAACTCTCCAACCCTGATCATTTGCCGGTTCGCTCCCATTAAGGCGGTAATGGATATCATCTTTATACGCTTCCAGGATGTTTTCAGTCATTGCATTAATACCTACCGGACCATATACTTCAAGGGGTTCATTTCTTCCCATCACCCAGGGAGTAAAGATAAGGTCAGGATATCCTGTAGTATGATCTGAATGCAGATGTGTTAGAAATGCCCTTTTTATATTTTTCGTATTCAGCCCTTTGATATTTCCGCCATATCTTGGTGACATAGCAGCTGACTGTCGTATCATTCCGGGTCCAAAATCCACAATATAAGGTACATCATTAACTACAATGGCAACTGAGCAACCTGATTGGAATGGAGACGGATTGGGGTTTCCGGTTCCAAGCATGATTACTTTTGTAATGTCGGAATCGGAGAAATCTCTTTGGGCCAATAAAACATTTCCTGCAAATGCAAACAGAATGATTATTATTAGTTTTACTCTCATTATGTACTTTTATCTGTATGATATTTTACCTGCAATCCATTCAGGAAATTCCTTAATATCTGATCTTTACAAGGGCGATACTGACTTTGGCCAGGACTTCTGAAAAAGGCACTCAATTCATGCTTGCTGATCTTCATTTTAGAAAGTTCAAGTATACTGAGTATATCCTCATCCTTAAGGTTTAATGCAATCTTAAGTTTCCGGAAGATGATATTGTTATTCAATCGTTTCTCAGGGCGTGGCTGTAGACCTTCCCTCCTGCCACGATTTTTATTGATCAGTCCGTTCAGGAATATAGCCATATTTATATCTGTCAATACACTGAATGCCGGATCATCTTCTTTCTTCATCCAGTCACTGATCTGTGCACGGCTAACCTTCTCATCAGCCTGACCAAAAATATCGATCATCCTGGTATCATTGAAATCGAAGATGTAACGGATACGGCGTATTATGTCGTTATTAGTCATTTATTTGTTCGAAATTTAATTTTACTATGCAGTAAGTAAGCGGCCCAACAAGGAAATTCTTCACAAAATATTCTATTTCTAATTTGTCCTTAACGATAAACTCCTCTGTTGCTGTAATTTTATATAATACTGAACAATGTGGTTCTATTTTAAATTTCCCAGGACATTTAATCCCGTCCGGTTTTTCTTTCAACTCAAGCTCCAATGGTAGATCGGAATGATTATAAAGTGAAATAGTAATTGATTTGCCTGGTTCAGGGATCTCATCGGATTTATAAAAGAGGGATTCATAAAATATGGCTTCCAGGAATTCCTGTTTACCCATGAGCATGTCTCCATACCATACAGCTGTTCTGCCAGCAAATAAGGCCTCTCTTATGGCTTTTTCCGACTTTTCAGAGGCGAATACCAGGGTCATGTTTCTGTGCTCTCCTCCCCTTATATTGTATTCCATATCAATAGGTGCATGTATATCTGAATTTCCCAGTATAGTAAGATTGCTGTCGATTGCCCACTGGTAAGACAATGGATAATATGATCTTTCATTTACGATCTCAATCCCTTTAAACATTCCTGCATTATACAATTCCGAATGTTCTTTATACCAGATAGGGATCTCATCTTTCTGTCGCCATCCCGGATGGTTCCAGAAAATAAATGCATCCTGATCTTTGGCTGCCTGTAATGCTTCTTTATATGTTGGCCCGTTCAGGATATCCCAGTCTTCAATGAAAAGTGCATTGAAATGTCCGGGAGGCATTGCTCTCGTGATCTCAGCTCCTTTTATCAGGATGATATCCTTTGCATCTGCCCTTGGTTTAGCAATAGTATATGATCTTGAAATATCTTGATTAACATCTTTTTTCCAGGGCTGATACTCTACATGTTCAGTTATAGAAATTGCATCCAGTCCTTCTCTCCAGGCTTCATCGACCCTTACTGAAGGCCAAACCAATCCATCAGAAAAAACAGTATGCATATGAAAGTCGCATTTCAGGGTTTTGTATCCTGGAATGTCAGGAATGGAGATTTCCTTCCGTTGAGACTGAGAATAGATACTAAATGATAAGAGAAAAAGAAAGATAGAAAAGAGTGTAAGTTTTTTCATAATCCAGATTTTTAACAAATGTAAGGAATTTAGACTATAGATTTTAGACCTCAGATCATAGATCATGACTTGGATCATTTCTACCATCTGGCAACTGGATACCGGATGCCGGATACCAGATACCGGTTACCAGATGCCGGATAACTGGCGACTGGAAGCTGGCTACTAAAAAAAGCAAACGCCTCATTACAAGACGTTCGCCCAAAACACGCTACACTTAGGTAAAAAAATTGATCTGATTTTGCAGACCTACTTAAAGAGCTTTTTAATTAAGATGAATAGTGTGCGTATTTCCATTTATAGTCACCGTTGCAATATCATCGCAGTTACCATTTCCATAATCTAATATTATTAATGGCCATTCATTGTGTTGCATTTCAACAGTACCTGATTTGATCCAGTAACAGTTAAGTGCTATTTCAAGTGCACGGGTAATTGTTACCGATAATGTATTACCATTTGAGGATACAACATTATGGGATCCTGTAATCAGATAAACATCATCCCACCATATGAATGGAGTATTATGTCCATGTGCCCATTCCCTCATCCTGTCAGCTATCCATGTGATAGTCCCGCCATTATTAGGCTTTATAACCTGTCCGTCAACATGCACTGTCCATGTAAGATTATTATTGCTGTTAAGTCCTTGATTTGTAACAATCTTTGTGCCTAATAGCTGATGTTCATTAACAAAATAGTTATCGAAAGTGTGTGTAATTACTGTACCTACTGCCCAATAAGGACCGGTATGTTCTACAAGGATCTTACCTCTCCTGAATTTACCATCATGGCACAGGCAATTAGTATCACCGAAATCCACTGTAATTGTAAATGGGAATGCCAGTGTATCTATAGTAACAATAACACAAGGGCCCATAAAAATAGTATCAACAACAACGCCTCTGTTTGACTTCTGTCCGCGCATAGCTTCATCTACAATATCAGTTACATCGCTGAAAAGCTTGTCAGCAATAGCATCATCTTTAGCTGCTCCCACTTCATCACCTTGTTCTTGTTGCTGTGGTTGAGTTTCTTCTTCGTCTTTTTTGCAACTTGTGATAAGGAATGCAATCAGACCGAAGATCATAAATGTGAAAATGATTTTTTTTGTTTTCATAAGGGTACTTTTTAGATTAGCAATTTTGATTAAGTATGTGTAATAAGATTATTAGTATAACGGTATAAATATTGTCCCTGAATGCCCCTGTTGCTGCCATACCAATTTGTATTTAGAAGGACATTCTCCGGGTTGTATGGGTTCATTATTATTATTATAACCATATTCTGCTGTAGCACTCAATTGTTCTCCCGGGATGTTAAATACTTGTCTTCCTGCAACAGGAAGCCAAAAACAACTTTCAGTAAAAACTACGGCCTGTTCTATCTGGGTAAAAAACTTTTTTCCATCCCTGTCGGTTCCCCATGAAATAAGGTTATTATAACCCTGAGCCATTCCATAGCCTTCTATACTAAGGAGCAGCTTCCCCTGATGTCCGCTATAGATAAGCCTCTTGGTAAAATTCCAGTCTCTGGGCAAATGACCATTGAATGCTATATTAAGGAAGGCCTCATACCTATGGATCACATAAGGAATACCTTGCCCTATCAATGGAATAGTACCTCCACTAACATTTTCAACAATGCTGATTCCATCAATTTTCAGTTTGTTACCGTTAATGATATTTCTAACCATATAATTCTTAAACTCCAATACAACAAAAGCTCCTTTCTGATGCCATTGCGTATTGAGTTTAAGCTTTAAGGCTACTACACCATTCCTGTGTCTTGTTTGTTCACAATTCAAACCATGATAACGTATAATGATGATCAATGTATCATTATGAATCATTATGGAATCAATGCTTGCATTACAGGGTGGATCATCTTTTAAGCCAGACAGTACCCTGGTAGCATCTGCTATCACTTCATCGGTACTTTCCTCTACCGATTTATCGTCAGTTGACAATTGCTGAACTGCTGTAGAATCTGGCTCAATCTCATCTGGCTCGTCCTTTTTGCAAGCTGCAAGAACGAAAATCAGGAGAAGGGAGATCAACCCAAACTGTAAAGCAATTTTTAATTTCATAGAATCAACTTTTAAATAGTACACTAATCTTTTCATTTACCCTTATTTTTAATTACACATATTTTCAAATTTCATGGTGTTACTATGAGTGATAATGAATTCAGAGCGCAAATACCAAAGTACCCAATAGCACCTTCGCTCAAATTTGTACTCACATTTGCATTTTCAGTAGGGAAAAATCCTCCCTGCCAATCTGTTTCCAGCAGCATTGCTCTTATAAATTCTTCATGTTCATCAGTAAGAGAATATCTCCTTTGATCAATAATACTTCCTTCAGGAAATGATACATTTTCTATTTCAGGCGCAAAGACCTCACTCACATCGAGTGTAGTTAATGTATAGAACATTAACCTTTTCCTGCATTTACCAGGATCAAAGTTCTCATATCCTGCAACACTTGACCAGTCAATTATTACCTCCCACATTGCAGGATCCGATGTTTCAAAAGCACTTGCTACATAGTCAATATGGAATAGATCGTCGTCATCATTCCTGGAATATTTTAATTCAGGAAAAGGAAATCCCTTAACCATATAGGCCTGAGATGAATATACATTATCATTATGCAAAATCAATAGTGAATAATTCTTGTCCAATTGAGCGATAAGTGTGTCTTCTGAATAATATATTCCGGTATTACCCGGACCCTCTGTCAACTGATAAGTTGTATCCTCATTGCTAAGAAATACACTTGCTCCATTAACAGGGACAGGTATTTCATTTAGCGACTTAACAGGATAATTTATTTTCAGCTCCTGAACTTTCACTTCATTAGTGATCACCGCATCCACAACGATCAAATCCTCCAGTTCACCTGAAACAGTCCAATCCACTTCTTCAACACAAGAAGTTAAAAGCACTAATAATATGTATATAAACTCTTTACGCATCAGAACCTGAACTTATAGTTTAATGACGGAATGATACCTGAAACAGAAATACTCGTGGGAACCAGGTCATTGTAAATATATTGATCAGATGGTATCACATATTTATCCTCGGCATCTTTAATCTTATTAAAACTTATTGAGTATGGATTTAGCCTTCCATAAGCATTATAGAGTGTTAGCAGTAATTCATGTTTGTATGGACTACCAACTTTATTTAACCTGAAGCTAACTGAAAGATCAAGTCTGTGATAATCAGGCAACCTCTGATTGTTTTTTTCGCCATATATCGGAACAACATATCCATTGTAGTTATAAAATCCTGTCGGGGTCGTTATAGCAGCCCCTGTCATGTAGATCCAGTTAGCTGAAACTGCCCATCTTTTACGCGTATCATAGGATAGGAATATGCTAATATTATGTGGTCTGTCGTGAAATGCTGGGTACACTTCTTCATTATTAATCCCAGGTGTTTTGACGAATACCCTTGAGTAGGTATATCCCAACCATCCTGTCAAATTGCCATTAAGCTTCCTTAACATTAACTCTCCACCATAAGACCATGCCTCACCAATTCTCAACTCTCCTTCTATCAATGGGTTATATAACATATTTGCATGTGGGGCATAATCGATATAACTATAAAAATGTTTATAAAATCCCTCCACTGATAAGCGAAACATAGATTTTCTTAAGTTCATGAAGTAACCAACCGTATATTGATCTGTCTTCTGGGGTTCTATATTGGGTCCTGAAGGAACCCATACTGCCAGCGATGTAAACGGGCTCACTGAATTGGTGAGTTCATGTAAATACTGTGTGGTACGGCTGTATCCGGCTTTAACAGAGGCATTCTTGCCCACAAGATATTCGACATTTATTCTTGGCTCAAGGTCAATGAAAGAAGAATAGCGTGCATTCTTATCAGCAGAGAAGGTATCAATAAGCTTATGATCATCATTAAAGAAATATATGGTTGAAGGCCCGTAGTTTAACCATGCGGGTATATGCAATCCATATCTGAAAGTGAACCTATCTCCCATCTTTTGCTCATTTCCTAAATACAGAACATACTCTACAGAATTATATTCAGATACCTCAGGCACCTCATTATCTTCTTCCGGATCGCTAAGAAATACATTTCCCGGATTGGAATGATGAGTGCTGGCTTTAAATCCTGTACTGAAAGTATTTCCCTGATTTATAAACCAGGTAAAATCAGATTTTACAGCAAGATGCGAAATGGATGAATTCCAGTGATCGTTATGATTATCAGAAAGATACAGGAAATATTTATAGCGGCTGTAATATGCAGTAGTATTAGAAAAGAGTTTTTGGTTAAAGATATGATTCCAGCGTATACTACCCAGTATATTATTCCAACCAATACCGAAGGTCTGAATTGCCGAGCTGGTATTTCTTTTTAAGAGGTCATTTCCTGTATAAAAAGTCAGATACAACCTGTTATTCGCATTAAGCTGATAGTTTGCCTTGGCATTAATATCATAGAAACTCATCTCAATATCTTTTGCATCATCAGTCAGATTAGGCAGCCATTGCAGTGTTGACAATCTTCCTGTTAAATAGAAAGAGATTTTTTCCTTAATTATTGGCCCCTCAAAGGACAGAGATGATGCATAAGGGCCTATATTTCCACCAAAGCCAAATTTATTAACATTGCCATTTTTTGTTTTTATATCAACAACCGACGACAATCTTCCACCGTATTTAACAGGAAAGTCGCCTTTATAAACTTCAACATCGCTAATTGCATCAGGTGATATCACTGAAAAGAAGCCAAACATATGTGAAGGATTATAAACTGGGGCTTCATCAACAAGAATAAGGTTTTGGTCACTGTTGCCTCCTCTTACATAGAATAAAGCAGATCCATCACCAAATGACTCAATTCCTGGTATAAGCTGAAGTGATTTAATCACATCAAGGTCACCGGCAAAACCCGGTAATTTTTCCAGAGTTTGCTGATTATACCTGAACTCGCTGATCTGTTTTTCCAGGAAGCCTGGATCATACTCATCTGCAACAATCCTCACTTCCTTCATATTGAGCTGGGTTTCAAGAAGATCAATATTCATATCCACATCCTTGTCAAGATGCATATCCAGGTCGAAATTTTCATATCCAACAAATGAATACTGCAGTTTATGTTTGCCTTCTTTGAGGCTTAGGGAATAAAATCCATATGAGTTGGTGGCCGTACCGTTGAAAGTCCCGGCTTCATATATGTGAGCTCCTATGAGTAATTCTCCTGTCGATTGATCTTTAATATATCCTGAAACAGTATAGTTTAAAAGCTTATGTGCTGCTTCAATGGTATCAACACAATAAATTCTCCTGGGCTTTAAAACAACCTGGTTCTCAACAATATCGTATTTAAGATTATTTTTCTTCAGGATCTTACGCAAAATGTATTTCACGGATTTATCAGTATAGTTTATCGTAAGGAGTTTTTTAGCAGGAATTATTTGCGGACTGTATGAAAAGTAAATATCCGCTTTTTGTGAAATATCCTGAATAACCTGCTCCATAGGAATATCAGTTGCAGTTATGCTTATTTTCCTGGAAAGATCCTGGGAAAAGGATTCAGGATGAAATATCCCTATCCAAAGGAATATTAATATCAATCCTTTTAGAGAGAATGTACTTTTTAAGTTAGAAATGAATCTTACTGACATCCATTACCGGAGATCTCAATCCCCGAACCATTTGGTTTTACATTAATTTCAATTGTCGACTGAATTACATTCAGAATAGCTTCCAGTGATTGCTGATTAAAGGTAGCTGTGATCCTGCAATTAAGTATTTCAGGATTTAAAACTACTATTTCTTTGCGATATACATTGCTCAGGAGCTCAATGATCTCACTCATAGGGGTGTCAACAAATTCAAACCTTTTTGTTTTCCAGGCTAAGAAATTCCTGTCCTCATTGATCACTTTAACAATTATTCCCTCATTGTTTAATGTACTGGCCTTTTCTCCTGGATGAAGCATTGTTTGCACACCGGGATCGCTTTCATAATATAGTAAAACCTTTCCAGAAGAAAGTATCACTTCTGCTTTGCCATTATTGGCCTTAACATAAAAGGAAGTGCCAAGAACTTTAATTTTCAGATCACCTGAAGATATTACAAATGCTTTATTCTCATTATGCGCAACATCGAAGTAAGCTTCGCCTTCAAGACTGACTTCCCGGAACTCATTCCTGAATTTTGCAGGGTATTCAAGAGTTGCACCTCTGTTTAAGGCTATTTTTGTACCATCAGGCAGAACAGATTCTACAACATTGTTCTCTGCTATCAGCATTTCTGTCTGCTTATTAATATAAGCCTTGTAAATAAAAAATGATGGGATAATCAACAGAATAATCACTGCTGCAACACGAAGGAAAACTGCCGGTCTGGCATAGAATAAAGTTCTGCTTTTGCTTTCTTGTTCTGTAATATACTTTTCTGAAAATGCAGACCACTCCTTGTCGGTATCAACAATAGAGTCTATTATCGACTTTTCTGTTAACTCCCAACTCTTTTTATATTCCCCGAAAAGCTTCTTATTAGAAGGATCAGCATTTATCCATGAGAATAATTCTGCTAACTCTTCTTTGTTTGCTTCAGCTGAGAAATATTTTGCGAGTAAAGTTTCGTAATATGTTTCAGTTTTTTTCATTTCTACTATTCATTATACACATGAAGCATCATTTACCCTTACATGAAATCTATAAAATTTATTATAATCAAAGCTACTGCAATATAATCTGATAACTCTGTCCGCATATGCTTAAGTGCTTTCGACATTTGTGCTTCAACAGTTTTTATAGAAACACCCAGTTTGTCAGCAATTTCCTGGTATTTCATGTGTTTCATCCTGTTTAAAACAAATATCTCCTTACATTTTCCGGGAAGTTTATTTATTGCTTCTTCAATTCTGTTTTGTAATTCATCTTCAATGAGGTGATCTTGCTGAACATATTTGATATTTGCATCAAGACCTTCAAGCTCCAAAATATCCTTATTAAATTTCTGATTATCACGCAGATAATTCAAACATTTGTTCCTTACAGTTGTACTGAGATATGTTTTAAGGGACTTTGATAGATCCATGCTATCCCTTTTCTCCCATAGAGCTATAAAGGATTCCTGGACAATTTCCTTAGCAGTATCATGGTCCTTAACATATTTAATAGCAAAAAAACACAATCCCTTGAAATTTGTTTTAAACTCTGTTTCAAATACTTCCCTGCTTAGCATGTATATTGCACTTAATTTTTAATTCTTAATTCTCCTAACGGAATCTATTCCCTTCAATATACCAAAAAGAATTACCAGGAAGAAAATGATGGAAGCACCGGAAGGTATATCGAAATAATAAGATAATACTAGTCCTGAAATGGTTCCGAACAAACCTATCAGAATGGATAGCAGCATTATCTTTTTAAGGTCATTGGTGTATATATTAGCTGTTACCTGAGGAATAGTTAACAAGGATATTACCAGGATTATCCCTGCAACCCTGATATTAAACACAATACACAAAGCAATCAATAGCATCAAGGAATATTTAATAAAATTAACCGGCATATTCCTTGTCCTGGCAAATTCTTCGTCAAAGGAGACGTATAAAATGGTTCTGTAATATAATCCAAAGAAAAACAGAATAACAATAGAAAGGATGAGGAGCATAAGAAGATCTGAAAAAGACACTGTAAGTATGCTTCCAAAAAGATAAGACATTAGATTAGGAGCATATCCCGGGCTTATAAAAACGAAGATTATCCCAATAGCCATGCCAAACGACCAGAGTATTGCTATAGCTGAATCTTCCCGTAATGATATCCTGTTTGAGGCATATTCAATACCCATAGCAGATAATACTGCAAAAACTGCAGCTCCCAGTATAGGATTAATACCAAGGAAGTATCCTAACCCAATGCCACCAAATGAAGCATGAGTCAAACCACCGCTGATTAAAACAATCCGCTTGGAAACAATGTAAGAACCAATGATCCCACAGCTTATTGCTGTAAGTAATGCTGTGTATAAAGCATTCCTGAAAAAACCATATTGAAATAACTCCCAGATATTTTCCAAAATATTAGTGTTTATGCAATACTGTGTGAGGTACATTTCCATGGGTTATCATCTGGATTGGACAATCATAAGATTCCAGCTGCTCATTGGTGATAACATTTGATTCGTGGTAATGTAATTTCTTGTTTACACAGGCAATTGTTTTTATGTAAGTTGTTATTGTTCCCACATCATGTGATACGAGTATGATAGCCATCTTATTGTTGAGTTCTTTCAGTTTCAGGTAAAGATCATGCTCAAAAGTATTATCAACAAAGGTATCAGGCTCGTCAAGGATGAGTAATTCCGGCTCTGAAATAATCGCCCTGCAAAGAAACATCCTCTGTAATTGTCCTCCGGATAATTCACCAACAGCCCTGCCAATAAGTTCCGACAAGCCCATTTCTTCCAATAAGCTCTGAGCTTTTTCCTTATTCTCACTATTTTTTCCCGGAAAGCCAAATGTTTTTGTATTACTGATCCCAGACATAACAATATCCAATACAGAAATAGGAAAGCTGTAATCAATCTTCTGAATCTGGGGAAGGTATCCAATTGGAGTTCTATGCTGTTTGAATAAAAAATTGATCTCCCCTTTTGATGGCTTAAGAAGCCCGAGTATTACTTTAGCCAATGTAGTTTTACCACCACCATTAGGACCAATCACCCCAATAAAATCATTATTATATACATTGAGGTTTACATCTGATAAAACAGTATCCCCATTATATCCTGCAGATAACGATCTTATTTCAAGTAATTTATCTTGCATTTTGCTGTTTTAATATATCCTGCATCTTTTGTGTAATACTAATGATCTGTTCAGGCCAATTATAATCCAGTGGATTTATCTCAATTACACTCCCTCCGGTTTCCCTGGTGATTGTTTCAGCATTTCTCCTGTCAAATTGCTGTTGTATAAAGATATCATTTATTCCTTTCGCTTTGATAAGCTGCATTACATTAGCCATATACCTGAGCGATGGTTCGTTTCCCTCAATCTCAATAGGAGTTTGGATCAATTGATAATCATGAGCATAATAAGTCAGGGCTGGGTGAAAAATAAAAAAGTACCTCTGATCGAAATGTTTTAACATAGAATCAATTTTCGTATTCACTGCTTCTATTTCCATTTTTAAACCAGCGTAGTTTTTCAGGAAATTTTCTTTTTTATCAGGATAAAGTTCAACTAAAGCATTCAGGATATTTGAACTCATTATAAGACAATTCTCAGGAGACATCCAGATATGGGGATCTATTCCATGGTGATGATGATCTTCTCCCTTATGATTTGTTTGTCCTTCAAAAAGCTCTATACCTTCAGAAAGATTAAAGATCTTCATCTCCGGATTTGCATCACTGAGTTTATCCATCCAGGCAAGTTCAAATCCAATATAACCTATTCTGAAATATGCTTTAACAGTGCTTAATGCTTCAATCTGTGATGGTAGGGGTTCATAAGTGGCAGGACTTTTTGAAGCGGGTATCATTATCAGGGTG
>CAZDWF010000074.1:0-18394 GCA_964508895.1 uncultured Bacteroidales bacterium | reverse complement strand
AATAAGGTTGAAAGTTCTCATCATTATCTTTTACTGTTCTCACCTTGATATCCGATCACACCTGCTACAGAAATTTTACAGGAGTTAGCAAAAAGAAAAAGTCTGAATGTAAAAACATTCCAGGCAGAAGATGAAATTGCTGGTATTAACTCCTCAATTGGTGCTGCCTTTGCTGGAGCATTGGCTGCAACATCAACATCCGGACCTGGATTGGCTCTGAAAGGTGAAGCCATTGGACTTGCAGTAATGACAGAATTACCTTTAGTTATTATTGATGTTCAGCGAGCAGGTCCTGCAACAGGAATGCCAACAAAACCAGAACAATCTGATCTTTTACAGGCAGTAGTTGGCAGAAATGGAGAAAGCCCGGTTGTAGTAATGGCATCAAGTACACCTGCAAACTGTTTTGATTTTGCTTTTGAAGCAGGAAAAATAGCATTGGAACATATGGTTCCTGTTATTTTATTATCCGATGGGTATCTTGCTAATGGTTCTGAACTATGGAAAATACCTTCTATGACAGATATGCCGGATATCAAGGTGAGAACAGTAAAAGATAATGATGAGAACTTTCAACCTTATTTAAGAGATGAAAAAACTCTTGCCAGACCATGGGCAATACCAGGACAGGAAGGATTAAGGCATAGAATAGGTGGGTTGGAAAAAGAAAACATAAGTGGTAAAGTATCACATGACCCTATGAACCATGAGAGAATGGTGGAATTGAGGGAGGAAAAAGTTAGAAGAATTGCTAATTATATTCCTGATCTGGAGGTTATTGGTGAAGAAAGTGGTGATCTTCTGGTAGTTGGTTGGGGTGGAACTTATGGAGCATTGGTTAGTGCAGTATCTGATTTACAAGATGAAGGTAAAAGTATTTCACTGGCTCAGTTCAATTACATAAAGCCATTGCCAAAAAATACTCATGATGTTCTCAGAAAGTTCAATAAAGTAATTGTTTGTGAAATTAACTTGGGCCAGTTCTCTATGTACCTGAGATCAGAATTCGCATGTTTTAATTACATGCAATATAATAAGATACAGGGATTGCCATTTATGATCTCCGAACTGAAAGAAAAGTTTAATGAAATTCTGGAGGGATAATCATGACTGCAAATAATTTAAATGCTATGGAAAATTTATCATCTCCTAATAAGAACGATTATAAAATTAGCGATCCTATAAAATGGTGTGCCGGTTGTGGTAATTATGCGATCTTATCAGCAGTTCGTGGTGCTCTGGCAGAAAGTGGAGTTAAGAAAGAGGACGTGGTTTTTGTTTCTGGTATAGGTTGTTCCTCACGATTTCCTTATTATATAAATACATATGGTTTCCACGGCCTTCATGGAAGGGGTGCAGTAATAGCATCAGGAATTAAAGTGGCAAACCCAAAGCTTGATGTATGGCATATTACCGGTGACGGTGATAGCATGGCCATAGGTGGTAACCATTATATTCACCTGGTCAGAAGAAATATCGACATGAATGTCCTTATCTTTAATAATAAGATCTATGGACTCACAAAAGGCCAGTATTCTCCAACAACACCCAGGGGAAGTGTTACCAAAACATCACCTGATGGAACAATAGAGAACCCTTTTAAACCTGGTGAACTAACCATGGGGGCACAAGGAACTTTCTTTGCCAGAGTGGTTGATACAGAACCAAAACGTATGCTTGAAGTATTTTCAGAAGCAACTAAGCATAAAGGAACTTCTGTTGTTGAAATTCTTCAAAATTGTGTGATCTTTAACAATAGAATACATTCAAAAATTACAGGGAAAGATGTTAGAGATGATCACCAGATTTTCCTGCATCATGGAAAACCTATGATATTTGGAAAGGATAATGACAAAGGTATCATCCTGGAAAATTCAAGACTAAAGGTTGTTAAAATTGGAGAGAATGGAATTACGGAAAAAGACCTCCTGGTCCATGATGCATACGATCCGGATGATACTACACATTATATGCTGGTTCGAATGACCTTGCCGGAATTTCCTGTGGCAACAGGAGTTATCAGGTCAGTAGTCAATGAGACCTACAATGATGCACTGGATGCACAGATGAAAACTGCGAAAGAGTATTCTAAGATCAAAAGTGTGGATGATCTCATCCAAACTAACAGTTTTACAGTTAAATAGAATGGATTTTATAACTTTGTACTATGGTACATAAGTTTAAGGAATTCATCGACTTACATTCTTTATTTATTCCATCTCAACATAAAGTGCTACTTGCCGTAAGTGGAGGCAGGGATTCAATGTGTATGCTTGAACTATTCAGTTCCTGTAAATTCAATATGGGTATTGCACATTGCAATTTTGGATTAAGAGGAGATGAATCAGATGAGGATGAGTCATTTGTGAATGAATTTGCCACTAATAGAAATATTCCATATTATTCCAGGCGATTTAAGACCTCTGAATATGCTGAAAGGCACGGAATTTCTATTCAGATGGCTGCTAGAGATCTTAGGTATGAATGGCTGGAAGAAGTTAGAAAAAGCAATGGCTACGATTATATTGCTACCGCTCACCATAAGGATGATGAAATAGAGACCTTTTTTATAAATCTTATCAGGGGAACAGGTATTGCAGGATTAACAGGTATTTCAACCATTAATAATAATATCATCAGGCCTTTATTATTTGCTGCCAGAAACGAGATTGAAGAATTTATTGGCTTGAATAAGATAGCCTACAGAGAAGATAGTTCCAATGCAGAAAATAAATACCTGAGAAATAAGATCCGAAATAATTTGATCCCGGAAATAGAAAAACTAAATCCTGCATTCAAAGAAGAAATGAATAAAACTATTTCAGGATTGAAATATGTTTATCAGGAATTTAAGCAGTATGTATCTGAAAAACGAGAAATAATCACAGAGCAAAATGATGAGAACATCAGGATGTCAATTAATGCCTTAAAAGAATTCTCATATCATGACGTAGTTTTATATGAATTGCTAAAGGAATATGGATTTAATAGAGATAATATTAATAAAATTAATTCGGTTCTGGATGCTTCTCCTGGAAAGATTTTCTATTCAGGAAAATATAAGCTATTGAAAGACAGGGATTTTATTATTATCAAACCTATCGATGAAAGTAAAGAGAATATTTCTTGCCAGATTCATGAGAAAGATAGAGAAATTGAGCATCCTGAAAAACTCTCAATCTCAATTGAAGAAATTGACAGTGTAAAGATTAAAAAATCAAACAATTATGCTTTCATTGATTACGATCAGCTCAAATTTCCATTGATGATCAGAAAATGGGAACAGGGAGATTATTTTTATCCTTTAGGAATGAAGGGCAGGAAACTTCTCAGCGATTATTTTGTGGATAATAAGTTTTCAATATTTGATAAGGAAAACACCTGCTTATTGTGTTCGGGAGATGATATTGTCTGGATAATCGGACACAGGATCGATGATCGTTATAAAGTTTCTGATTATACAAGAAAGGTGTGTGTTATAGAGTTAAGGCAGTAATAGAAGGATGCTGGCTTGAATCAACTACGAACTAATTACTACGAACTACAAACTAATTTCTTACCTTTGTACCTTCAAAAATTTAAATGTATAAATATGTTATTATTAACTATGAAAGCTTTTAATCGTAGACTGGCAATCCTGAGTTTTTTCTTACTGTTTGCTTCTTTATCATTTGCTCAGGTTTTTGAACCTGTAAAGTGGTCATTTGAAAGTAAGGAGTTGTCTGATAACGAATATGAATTGATATTCTCTGCTACAATTGAAGATAAGTGGCATTTGTATTCGCAGGATATTCCTATGACACCTCCTGCAACCAACTTCCACTTTGATGATAATGATAAATACGAGAGAATTGGCCCTGTTACAGAATCAGAGTCAGTTACGGAATATGATCCAAATTTTGAAATGGAATTAAAGTACTTTTCTGATGAGGCGGTCTTTAAGCAGAAGATTAAAATTCTTACTGATGATCCGGTAGTTGTTATTGGTTATCTGGAATATATGTGCTGTGATGATACCAAATGTCTTCCACCAACTGATGAAGAATTCCAGTTCTTTTATAATGGTGCAACAGAAGCAGATATTCTAACTGCAGGAGAAATTGATGAGAGCACAACTTCAGAAATTCAAACACTGGAAATAGGTGAAGTGAAAGAGATTAACCCTATTGATGAATCAAAATATACTGTTACAAAATCAATGTGGGATGTGATTATAGAAGCTATCATCTGGGGATTTGTGGCACTACTGACACCCTGTGTATTTCCTATGGTTCCTATGACTATTTCTTTCTTTATGAAAGGTGGGGAGAACAAGAGAAAAGGCAGATTTCAGGCAAGTTTCTACGGTATATCAATTGTATTGCTTTATACTTTACCTATTGCAGTAATTATCTTAATAACTTATTTTGTTGGTGGAAAAAGTGTTACAGCAGATATCTTTAACTGGTTAAGTACACACTGGATACCGAATGTTTTATTCTTCCTGATTTTCATGATCTTCGCTGCTTCATTCCTTGGAATGTTTGAAATTGTGTTGCCATCCTGGATGATCAGCAAAGCAGATTCTAAAGCCGACAGGGGAGGAATGGTAGGAACATTTTTTATGGCACTGACACTTGTACTGGTATCATTCTCATGTACAGGACCACTGGTAGGGACGGTGCTGGTGAAATCAGCACAGGGAGAAGTGTTTGAGCCCATTTTTGCTATGCTGGCATTTTCAATTGCCTTTGCCCTCCCATTTACATTGTTTGCTTTCTTCCCGGCATGGCTACAGGGATTGCCAAAATCCGGCGGATGGTTGAACTCAGTTAAGGTAATATTAGGTTTTATTGAGATTGCACTTGGATTGAAGTTCTTATCTATGGCTGATCAAACCTATCATTGGGGCATATTAGATCGTGAGGTTTACCTGGCTATATGGATAGTGGTATTTACTTTGATGGGATTCTACCTCCTGGGCAAACTGAAATTTGCTCACGATAGTGACCTGCCCTTCATTAAAGTTCCAAGGTTGTTCATGGCAATACTGACTTTTTCTTTTGTATTGTATCTAATTCCTGGTATGTGGGGTGCTCCGCTTAAAGCTTTGTCTGGATATCTTCCACCACAAACAACTCATGACTTCGATATTAATGATATTGTTCGTGAAAATGCAACTGAAGCTTCAACCGAAGAAAGTGCTATATGTGATAAACCAAAATATAGTGAATTGCTTCATCTTCCTCATGGACTGGAAGGCTATTTCGATTATGAGCAGGCACTGGAATGTGCCAAAGAACAAGGTAAACCACTATTTATTGACTTTACAGGACATGCTTGTGTAAACTGTCGTGAAATGGAAGCCAATGTATGGTCTGCTCCACCTGTCCTGAAAAGATTAAAAGAAAAATTCATTGTTGTTGCACTTTATGTTGATGATAAAACAAAACTTCCTGAAGAACAGTGGATAGTCTCAGAATATGATGGGAAAACCAAGAAAAGCATAGGAAAGATCTATGCAGACTTCCAAATAGCCCGCTTCAACACAAATGCACAACCATATTATGTTCTTTTAGACCATAATGGGAAACTTCTTGTTGCACCAAGGGCTTATGATCTTGATGTTGGAGAATTTGTTGATTTCCTTGATGATGGCATGACTGAATTCGAAGCCAGACAAAAGTAGTTTTATGAGCTGTTAATAATTTGTTAAATCCATGCATGCTGCATTGATTTAATTAAATTTACATACTAAATTTACTATTCAAACTAACTACATTATGAAGAGGCTTATCTTGATTTTACTTCCTTTTATTTTTATTTTTAATTCCCGGGCACAGCAATTTGAAAATATCAATGCCGGACTAAGTAGTCTGAAAGAAAGCGCGGTGGCATGGGGCGATTTTGATAATGATGGCGATGCTGATATCATCGCTTGCGGTCATAGGTCGAATGATACTCCCCTGACAGTAATTTTCCAAAATGATGAGGGTGTTTTTAATGAAATTGATCCGGGGATTACAGATGTGGCTGATGGTTCTGTAGCATGGGGTGATTATGATATGGATGGTGATCTCGATCTGCTTATTACAGGGTTAGCTGACACTGTGCCATTCTCTGCGATTTACAATAATGATAATGGCGTTTTTACAGATGCGAATGCCTCACTGATTGACCTGATGGGTGGAGATGGAGCCTGGGGAGATTATGATAACGACGGTGACCTTGATGTATTTATAACAGGAAGCTTTAATTCGAAATTATATGAAAACCAGGATGGTAACTTTATTGAAACATCTTTTGTTTTCCCTGATATGCAGGGTAGCAGTATTGCCTTTGGTGACTATGATAACGATGGAGATCTCGACATATTCCTGATGGGAGACACCGGTGCCGGAATATTCAGTTATATCTTTGAGAATACTGATGGAGATTTTATTCAGACAAGCCACATTTTTGAAGGACTGTTCGCCGGAACAGCCTGCTGGGTTGATTACGATAATGATGGTGATCTGGACCTGAACTTCAGTGGACTGGATATGTATATTGAATCGAATTATAATATTTATGTGAATAATGGAGATGGAACATTTACTTCAGTTTACACTCCCGTTCCGCAAATCTCTTCAAGTACATCAGAATGGGGCGATATAGATAATGATGGTGACCTCGACCTTTATGTAGCAGGAAAATTGAACAGCTGTGGTAGTTATTATGCCGGTATGTATAAAAATGATGATGGTAACCTTCAGAATCATTCAGGAGCTACTCTTACCGATTCTTATGATGGTTCTGCAGGATGGGCTGACTATGATAATGATGGTGATATGGATTTGATCGTCACAGGGCAATCCGGGTCAGGATCTCTTTTTACAAGGATCTACCGTAATATGGATAATTCAAATGCATTTGCATATAATACTGATCCAATAGCTCCGGATAACCTGCAAACAAATGTTACCGACAATGTTGTTGAATTTAGCTGGGATAAAGGAAGTGATAATGAAACTTCACAGGATGGATTGTCATATAACATCCGAATAGGTTTCTCTCCTGGCACTCAGGAAATAGCTAGCTCTATGTCGGATGAAAACGGTATGCGTTTAATCTATGAAATAGGAAATGTGGGACAAAGCATAGACTGGACGATAAAGAACTTCGGACTCGGAACCTATTACTGGTCGGTACAAACCATTGATCAGTGCGGAAGCGGATCCACTTTTTCGGCTACGGAAAGTTTTATAGTCCTGCATACTGGTTTTGGTGAAGAGCAGGATTCAGATAAAGACCTCACTATACTGCAAAATCCTGTTTATAACAATCTTGAATTCATTTACGGTGAAAATTACCAGGATCTTGTTGTTAGAATTATCAATTCATCAGGACAAGTCTTAATTCAGGAAAACCATTCCGGAGGCAAGCATTCAATAAACATTGAAGACCTTTCATCTGGAATATATGTTCTTCAGCTTGAGACTGGTGACAGGGTGGTTTCTAAGAAATTCCTTGTAAAAAGATAGAATCTCAAGTAAAAATTCTTAAACTTTTTAATTAATAAAGCCTGTAAAAGCAAGAAACTTTACGGTCTTTAAATTACTTTAATTTAAAATCCGTAAAGTAAATTAAAGTAATTAAAGTTGCTGCTCCCAATCTTTATTTTTTCATTATTAATCCTTCATCAAGCCTTCGCTGAAGCTGTGGCTTGCAAAGCTTTCATCTTTCATTATATTTATTTCCCTGGAAATTATATATATTTGAAACAGAAAAGACAAATAGGTTCATTAACCACAATGCTTATATATGGAGTAGTGGAGTTAATGGATTTTTTTTATTTTTAGCAGCAAGCCGTAGAATGATAATGCCAATGAATATTTGTAGCAAAAAAATAAGTGCTTTAATGCTTCTTATAGTTGTGTTAATTGGAAATGCATTTTCAACCCCAGCAGTTAATTACTGTGAAATAAATGGTATAGTAAAAGACAGCATAACAGGAGAAGGATTACCTTTTGCTTCTGTCCAAATATTTTCTCAAAAAGATTCAAATATAGTAAAAGGAGTAATTACAGATGTTGCTGGAAATTATACCATTAAGAATGTTGTCCCTGGGAAATACAGCTTAATCGCTTCATATATGGGTTATAATGAAAATGAAATAATAGCAGACATTCAGGCAAAAAAAGAAAAACACAATTTTCTACTCTCACAAAAAAGTTTTTCCTTATCAGAAGTTGAGATTACAGCAGAAAAAAATCTTGTTGAAAAAAACATTGAAAAAACAACCATAAATGTTACTAAAAATACAACACTTACAGGAGGGACTGCCGCAGATGTTATGCAAACACTACCTTCTGTTGATGTGGATATTGATGGAAACATTAATTACAGGGGTAGTGATAAGTTTATAATTCTGTTGAATGGTGAAAAATCAGAACTTGTGAAATCCCTTGACCAAATACCTGCTGACCAGATTGAAAAAATAGAATTGATTAATAATCCTTCAGCTAAGTATGATGCCGAAGGAATGTCAGGTATTATCAACATCGTATTAAAATCGGGAAATGCAGAAAAAAATCAAACAACCATGATGTTAAATACCGGTTATCCCGAAACTTTAGGAGGTAATGCAGGGTACTCAAGAATGGTTGGGGAAACACGGTTTTTTGTTAATGCCGGACTTAATCACAAAACTAAATACCAGACAAAAGAGCATTTAAGGGAAAATTATGAAAACCCTAATGCTTTGAATTACTACCAGTTTGACAGGCAGGATGAAACTATTAATAATGCATTTATAAATACGAATCTTGAATATTCAATTAGTAAAAAACAGCATATTGGATTATCAGTTATTGGTTCTAAAATGTTCAATACTGCTGATAGAAAAATTCATTATGAAGCCCAGAATAAAATTGGAAATATAGAAACAGAATCATTAAAAGAAATTGATATTGCTTTAGACAATTATACATTTGATGGAAATGTAAATTATCGTTATAGTTTTAAAAAAAGCAGACAATTTTTGAAAGCAAATTTTCATTATTCAGTGCTTGATCAATTGCAGCAAATGAATAGCAAGTTTTTTTCTGAACTAATTAATGATAATCCCGGATTACAAAACACATCTTTGGAGCAATTGAATAAAATGGCAGAATTTTTATTGGACTATTCGCATCCCCTTAGTGACTCAATTCTATTTGAAACAGGATATAATTTCAGCACTAAAAACCTCTTAAATGATTTTTATTCAGAAAGCTATAACTACAATACAACAGAATGGACAGAAGATACAGTTTTGGCAAATAAATTCAATTATATTCAACAAATAAATGCTATTTATTTAAACATAAATGCCAAATTAAAGTTTTTGGAAATTCAGGCAGGAGTAAGAGCTGAATACACCAATAATTCACAAAACAACAAAAATGAACATGTATATTTTGACTTCTTTCCTTCAATCAATATATCCAAAAAGTTAAATAATCATTTTACTGTTTTTGCAGGTTATAATCGCAGAATAAACCGTCCTACAATAAAAATGCTCAATCCATTTACAGATGAATATGCAGATATTTTAAATACGCATAAAGGAAATCCTGAATTAAAACCCGAATATGTAAATTCTTATGAAGTTGGAAATCATTTCATCTTTAACAAATTTTCTGGTTTTGGTTCAATCTATTATCGGGATATTGACCAAGCCATTTCAAGAATAAAATCGGCTTTAAATGACAGCGCTCTGACTGTATCATTCATGAATCTGGATGAAGCAAAACTACTTGGTGGTGAAGTTGCAATATCTTATAAACCTAATAAGTGGTGGAGTATTAACACTGGGGGGAACATATTTTACACCAGCTTAAACGGAGAATATGAAAATAATCAGGTCAATAACAATAAAATTGGTTGGAATGTAAGTGTTTTAAATAAGATTAAGCTTCCAAAAGATTTTGGTTTTCAGTTATCGTGGTATTACAGGTCTAAATTACCATCTGTGATGGGAACTTATAAAGAACGATATTATATGGATTTTGCTGTGAATAAAAAAATATTGAAGAACAAGGGACAGTTGGTTTTTAAAATTACGGATATTTTTAACACATATAAATTTGGACTTGACCTTGATGCTGTTGATGAAAATAATTTCCGATACAGCCAGACCAATAGAAGGAAGAATGAATCTCGTTATTTCATATTGAGTTTTATCTATAATATTAATAGCAAAGAACAACAAAAGAAAAATCCAAATGAGAATTTCTTCTTAAATGGTTTTGATAAATAGGAGATTAATGAATATATAAAAAGACAAAAAAGGTCAATTAATAACACAGGCTATATATAATGCGGGTAAAGGATACACTCATAGCCAATTGATGGCTTCCTGCTTGATATTGCCGGACCATCCTGGAGTCAAATGGAATAGATTGAAGAATATAAAGTTACTGTTGCAGATCTTTCTTTCTCATTAATAATCCTTCATCAAGCCTTCGCTGAAGCTATGGCTTGCAAAGCTTTCATCTTTCATTAATTTTATTTCCCTGAAAATTATGTAAGTTTGAAATAGATTAAAAGAAAAAGGTTCATTAACTGCAATGCTTATATATAGAGTAGTGGAGTTAATGGATTTTATTTGTAAGTTATGGGCAATATTGTGACAAAAGCAAAAGAAATTACTTATCAAATCCAAATGGAAAATATTTCTATTTATCATATTTCTATTTACAGCAATTATTTGGAAAGAAAATGAGTTTTACTTATCATAACAGCCTTATCAACACCCTTGAAACAAAACTATGATCAAAAGAAAACAACTAAACCAAACCTTATTTTGGAAACTTTTAGTAATTGGTTTCGGATTAATAAGCTTATCCAGTGGATTGGTAAAAGGATCAGATTTCTGGACCGGCTATGTATTTGATATTGCAGGGCCAGCCTGGTGTTATATTCTTATTCGTGCTCAATATAAATCAAAAAATGCGAGATTCCTGACGGTGAAATTTTCTCCTGAATTTGCATTTTTCCTTGTCATAGGAATATGCTTCATAATTGAAAGCATGCAATACTTAAATATTTACAATTCAACTTTTGATTCCTTTGATTTCCTTGCATATTTTTCAGGAACCTTTTTGGTTTATTTGCTTGATAAGTGGTTGGGTAGAATGAGGTGAGGAGGGAAAAAAAGAGGTGCAGACAACTATCCGCACCCCAATTCTTAATTATTAATTCTTTCTTAAGACATCATTTTCACAAAGTATTTAAAGAAATTAGGAATAGTCTTAATTCCGTTAAAGAACTGCTCCAGAGGATAATTTTCATTGGGTGAATGAATTGCATCATCTTCCAGTCCGAAACCCATAAGGATTGATTTGATTCCCAGCTTTTCTTCGAAAGTAGAGATAATTGGAATGGATCCACCACTTCTCACAGGAACAGGCAATATGCCGTAAGTTTCTTCATATGCTTTTTCAGCAGCTTTGTATGCAACAAGGTCGGTAGGTGACACATAAGCTTGTCCGCCATGCAATGCTTTAACCTTCACTCTTACGCAATCAGGTGCGATCTTTGTAAAGTGTTCTTCAAAAAGCTTGCTGATCTTTTCATTATCCTGGTTAGGAACAAGTCTCATTGATATTTTTGCATAGGCTTTGGAAGGAATAACTGTTTTTGCGCCTTCTCCGGTATATCCACCCCAGATACCATTTACATCCAGTGAAGGACGAATTCCGGTTCTTTCATTGGTAGAATATCCTTTTTCACCCCAAACTTCTTTAATTTCAATGGCTTTTTTATAAACATCAAGATTAAATGGTGCCCTGGCCATATTTTCTCTTTCTTCAGGACTAACTTCAATAACATCATCATAAAATCCAGGAATAGTGATGTGGTTGTTTTCATCCATTAAAGAAGCGATCATTTGTGCCAGTATATTTATTGGATTTGCAACAGCTCCGCCAAACAATCCTGAATGAAGATCCCTGTTTGGTCCGGTCACTTCAACTTCAACATAGCTTAATCCTCTTAAGCCGGTTGTGATTGATGGTATATCAGGAGCAATCATTCCTGTGTCGGAAACCAGGATGATATCAGCCTGAAGCATCTTTTTGTTCTCATCACAAAACTGTCCAAGGCTTACTGAGCCTATCTCTTCCTCTCCTTCAATCATGAATTTGACATTGCATGGAAGAGTATTGGTCTTTACCATTAATTCAAAAGCTTTAGCATGCATAAAAGCTTGTCCTTTATCATCATCAGCACCACGTGCGTAGATCTTTCCATCCCTGATCTCCGGTTCAAATGGTTTTGATTGCCAGAGGTCGATAGGATCAACAGGCATAACATCATAGTGCCCGTAAATCAATATAGTTGGAAGTTTAGGATTGATTATTTTTTCACCATATACAACCGGATTGCCTGTTGTTGGCATCACTTCCACTTTATCGGCTCCCGCTTTTAAAATAATATCTTTCCAGTATTCAGCTGCTTTTACCATATCTCCTTTATGCTCTTCCTCTGAGCTGATAGATGGTATCCTGATAAGTTCAAATAATTCATCAAGGAAACGATCTTTATTCTCTTCAATATACTTTTCAATATGTTTCATTCCTACTTATTTATTATTAATTTTTTTCAAAATTAAGAATTCTTTTTCAAGATGCAAGTGTCCAGCACCCACCATCAACATCCAGCATCCAGTATCTACCATCTAGTATCTAGCATCTAGTATCTAGTATCTAGCATCTAGTATCTAGTATCTAGTATCTTGCATCTTGTATCTTTTTCACTAATTTTGCTTTTTGTTTGATCAACCTATAATAAATGGTGTTATGAAGAAGATCAGGATAGCCATAAACGGATTCGGCAGGATTGGAAGGATCACCTTTCGCTCAATGAATGGCAATGATAACCTTAAGGTAGTGGCCGTTAATGATTTAACTGAGCCAAGGGTATTAGCTCATTTATTAAAATATGATTCGGTGCACGGACATTATCCTGGAGATGTTACATATGATAAGGATAATCTGATTGTTAACGGAAAGAAAATAAAAGTTCTTAAAGAGAAGAATCCTGAAAAATTACCCTGGAAAGAACTGGATATTGATGTTGTGCTGGAATCAACAGGTAAATTTATAAAGAAAAAGGATGCTTTGAAGCATATTCATAAGTCCGGTGCTAAGAAGGTAATTATCTCAGCACCGGCAAAAGGTGAAAACGAGGATGTGAAATATGTTGTGCTTGGTGTTAATGATGAGATCATCGACAGGAGTGACCTTGTAATATCAAATTCATCCTGTACCACGAATAATGTTGCACCATTGATCATGATCCTGGATAAATTCTGGGGAATAGAAAAGGGATTTATAACTACAGTACATTCATATACCAAAGATCAAAACCTTCTGGATGCGCCTCATAAAGACCTTAGAAGGGCAAGGGCTGCTGCGTATTCTATTGTGCCTACTACAACTGGTGCTGCAAAAGCAGCCACCAGGATATTCCCGCATTTGAAACACAATTTAGGTGGTGCAGGATTCCGGGTTCCTGTTCCTAATGCTTCATTAACCGATTTAACCTGTACTCTAAGCAAACCCACCAGTGTGGAGGAGATAAACGAGAAATTCAAAGAAGCATCTGAGACTTATCTAAAAGGTATACTTGAATATACTGAAGATCCACTTGTTTCTATTGATATAATTGGAAATACTCATTCTGCGGTTTTTGATTCAGGCTTAACGGCAGTGCTGGGAGAGAAGAATAAACTTATCAAGGTTGTTGCCTGGTATGATAATGAGATGGGTTATGCCAATCGTATGATTGAACTGATTGATAAGTTTGTTTAGGATTCCTGGTAATATTTTAGATATATTTTTTTTCCATCAAACTCTGCATAGGTAAAATTTATGAGCCAGTCGCCGAGAATTACCAGGGAAGATTTATCATCAAGTTGTTCTATTACTGGCAGATGCCTGTGGCCAAAAATATAATAATCGGCAATAATTCCTTCCTCAATAAGAGACTTTGAATACTTAAAAAGCATCTCATCCTGTATGCCATTCATTTTTTCCCTTTTCCCTTCTTTGGCAACATTAGCAAGCCGGCTTTTCCTGGAAAAATATAATGCCATACGAGCACCCAGGTCAGGATGAAGCCATCGGAATAAGAACTGGCAGAATTTGCATTCGAACACTTTTTTAAGGAACTTATAACCTTTATCACCAGGGCCCATACCATCACCATGGGCCAGGTAAAGGATATTATCGTTGTATTTTCTGAGTTCAGGTTTTCTGTGAAGAACAATACCAGCTTCTTTCTGTAGATAATCAAATGCCCATATATCATGATTCCCTCTGAAAACATGTACTGGTATTCCTGAGTCAACCAATTGGGCTAGCTTTCCTAACAACCTTATATATCCTTTGGGAACAACTGTCTTATATTCAAACCAGAAGTCGAAAATATCACCCATCAGGAATATCTCAAAGGCATCTTTTTCAATTGTATTCAACCAATTGACCAGTTTAATCTCCCTTGTAAGACTGCTATCATGATCAGGTATTCCAAGGTGGAAATCCGAAGCAAAGTAGATTTTTTTCCCGGCAGGTATTGTTGTGCTCTCTTTCAATTCTTTGTTCTTATATTGCAATAATACTAAAAATCAGGGAATATTACTTATTTGCTTCAACTCCTGCTTCAATGCTTCCAGATCACTTCCCCTGTATTTAATGATTCCTCCTTTTTCAGTAAGTATGAAGTAAGGTAATTTATTTGGTAGGTTAAGCAGAATAAAGAGGGGAGAAGAAGAGCCTTTAAGATCACTTGCATTAATAAATGGCAATTCGTCAACTTTTATGGCTGCTTTCCATGTTTCAGGATTCTGATCAAAGGAAACAGCCAGGACTTCATAATCTCCGTTTTTCTCATAAAGATCTTTGAGATTATAGTTGGTCTGCCGGCTTAATCCGTCCCATGATGCCCAGAAATACAATAAGATGGGCTTTGCTTTTAATGCCTCAATACTTATCCTTTTCCCATCCGTATCGTTAATGGTGAATGCTGGTAAAGGCATACCGGTAGATGTATATTGCTCGGCAATCATTTTTTCTGATAAATAGGTTTGTAACTCAATTAATAACTGTCTGTGATTCTGAGTGTGAACATTGCCGGGGTAATTAATTGAAAGTCCGCTGTCAATTCTTATTAAAAGGTCAATGTCAGTTTCATTATCAAATAATTTATTTTGCCCGAATTTTCTGTTTAAAGCAATCAGAGAGATCAGTTTGCCAGGATTATCATTGATGAGATCCCTCACATAATCCTTTTGATCATTAAAGACATCCATATATTGTCTGCTTAGCTCTTCTCTGATCTGCCTGAAATTGTTATCATTCTTGTATGCTTCAAATATTTTCCTGAGAGAATCAATTCTATGAAGATTATTAAGGGAATAACTGGAATACTCCTTGAGCAATTCCGATTCTATAGATCCTGATATAGTATAATTTTTTAATATTTCAGGATATTCTGAGTTTATTTCAAGGTTTTCATCCGGAGAGACAATGAGTGTAATGTGTTGATTATTAACGAATTCAAGGTAGAGTATTTTGCTTTCATCAATATCCATGGAAAATTCGAATTCACCATTCTTATCTGGCATTACCGAGTCGATTTTAATAATCCTATCAGGAAAAACTTCTGATAAAACAATATAGGATTCAGGAAGATTTTTAATTTTTCCTGAAATAAGTTTGTTCTCAACTTTCTTATTTTCAGAACAACTAATGCTTACTTTTAAAAACAGCATAAGGATTAGAAATCTAAAAGCTTTGTTTGAATGCATAAAAAATGTTTTTTCTTTTTAGGATGTTAATTTTTACAAAATTAAGTTAACAAAATAAGTTGACAATAGGTTTGTATATATAAAAATTGTAATTTCATAATGAAAACTTGACGTATAACGCGAAACGCATGAGGTGTGTTAGGATGTGAACAAACTTAATATTTATAATCCATTGATAAAAAGGTCGTTGATAGTTATTGTTTTATTTTTCTTCGTGATTACCATAAGCGGTCAGCAGTATCTTTTGTTAAAAAAGCCGGGGAAAATAAAATATTTCAGATATGCTGTTGGTGATGAGATTATTTTTAAAACCAACAAGCATAATGATAAAGTATTTGCGATCATTTACAGGATTACTGATACAAGCCTTGTTGTAAATGGAAAAACGGAAGTTCTTTTAACAAATATTATCAAAATATATCGGCAAAGATGGGGGGTGAGATTTTTTCAGAGTATATCAAGATATGCTGGATTAGGCTTTTTAGGATTGGATGCTTTAAACAGAACAATAAATGGTGAAGGACCAATATTGCAGAAAAACACCCTTATAATTACAGCCGGTTTGCTTGGTTTAAGTTATGCTTTATATCCTTTAAAAGAGAGAAGCCTGACAATCAATAAACCATGGGTTATGCAGACATTGGATTTTTCCTGGAATTAGATATTTATACTTTTTACAAAATCAACGATTATATCTGCCAAACGTGGTTCGGCTTTAGCAGCTTCTTGCAGTACATCATCGTGACTTAAGGGCACAATTTTTCCAATAACACCCAGGTCAGAAATAACTGAAAATGCGAGGCAATCTATATTAAGTTTTCTGGCAGCAATTACTTCATTAACAGTTGACATTCCAACAGCATCCACTCCAATTATTCTTAAATAGTTATATTCTGCAGGAGTCTCATAGGTCGGACCTTTCACTCCCGCATAAACTCCGGTTTGCACCCTGATTTTTCTACTGGCCGCTATTTCTTCAGCCTGTCTTAAGAATTTTTTATTATATGGTTCACTCATATCAATAAAGTTATTGCCTTCAATTTGCTTTCCTCTCAGAGGGTTATCCCCGGAGAGGTTGATATGATCTTCAATAATCATTATGTCACCAATCCTGTATTCAGGGTTTAATCCTCCGCTGGCATTAGATAGGATCAATAATCTCATTCCAAGTTCTTTCATAACCATCACAGGCAATACGGTTTCATGTGCACTATAGCCTTCGTAAGCATGAAATCTTCCCTGTAGCGCAATGATTGACTTGCCATAAATTTCTCCCAGGATAATATTCCCTTCATGTCCATCTACTGTTGAAACAGGAAATCCAGGAATGTTTGCATAGGGTATTCGTTGCAAATTTTGAATACAGTTAGTAAACTCACCCAGGCCGCTACCCAGAATAATTCCAATCAGAGGTTTTGTTGTAATAAAGTTTTTAAGATAATCAGTTGCTTGATTTATTTTCTTTAACATAATCCATAATTAGCTTGTCAAAGATAACATTATCCCCATTATGAAATTTCATTTCAATAGGAATATAGCAAATTTGAAGGTTCTTCAGGATGTTTTTGAATTCAGGATTTTTCTGCAGACGCATAGCATCTTTTTCGGTGGTTACTATCAGTTTTTTACTTGTGAAAATGTTTTCAAACTCTGTTTTTATTCTTTCAAGGTCAGCAAGTGAATATGAGTGATGATCTCTGAATTCTAAAACTACAAGCTCATTACATCTGTTCTTTAAATGTTCAATTAAAGGGTAAGGATTGGCGATTCCTGAGAACATCAGTATACTACTGAATTTTTCTGACAGATCGATTTCATTCTCTTTGCAAAGTGGTGTTATTGCTCCGTAGTCAATATATGAGAATAAAAGTTGTTGATGTAGTTTGGGTTTTATCATTCCCTGGATTCTTCTTTTTGTTATCGGAGACAATACCTTTGGAGATTTTGTAACAATAATAATATCTGCTCTCTTAGCACCACATCTTGATTCTCTTAAGGTACCACTTGGCAAAATATAATCTTCAGAATAGAGCTTGTGAAAATCTGTTGTTAGAATTGATAATCCTGGCTTGACATATCTATGCTGAAAAGCGTCGTCAAGAATTATAGCATTGAGATCAGTGAATTTTTCCTGCAGCTTTTTAATCCCTTTTACTCTATTCTCATCAACAGCAACACTTAAGTTCTTAAATTTTGTACTGTATTGCAGAGGTTCATCTCCAATGTCGAAATATGTTGAACTTGGATCAGCGAGAACAAAACCATTTGTTTTCCTTTTATACCCGCGACTTAATGTTGCCAGTGCATTCTCTTTGTTAAGACAACGGATAATATATTCAACCATTGGTGTTTTTCCTGTTCCACCAAATGACAAATTGCCAACCGAAATTACTGGGATCTTAAATTGCCTGGATTGAAGTATTTTGAGATCAAATAACTTATTTCTTATATGCATTATGAACCCATATAGTAACGAAAAGGGTATCGCTATGAGTTGTAACAGGTTCATTTGTCGAATTTAAAAAAAAAAATTGATAATCAAAAGCGATTATTTGAATATTCCGCGATATTTTCAAATAA
>CAZDWF010000073.1:0-18810 GCA_964508895.1 uncultured Bacteroidales bacterium | reverse complement strand
ATTTTCTTTGATTTTAACATTCCTGAATTTCGCACTACGTGGACTTACAGGAGCTTTTATTTCCTTTTTTGTGATCTTTTCAATTTCATCCATCCTGAAAACCAGTAGGTTTTTATCTCCTGATTTTATTTTAATATACTCTCCGGGAATTTGTTCAATGATCTGACCGTATATTATACTTCCGTTTTTAAGGTATACAACATCCTCATACTTGACACTTTGAGAGAACACACTGAAAAAGAAGAATAAAAGTACGGCAAGACTTATCAGTTTTTTCATAATTAATATTTATTACACTAATATATGATTATTAATAAAATCCGTCAAGCATTATTGTAAAATGCTCCCAGGGATTCTTTCTATATTTGGAGTGGATCGCAGTTTGCTCTTTGCACCCAATAAGGAATATAGAATATGGAATCAGCAATATGGAATTTACTTGCTCTTAAACAAGCTTACTATAAACAATATAACCACAGCACCAATCAGTGCAGTAACAATGGAACTCAGCATGCTTGTACCAATGCTAATATCCAGGGCATTAAAGATCACACCTCCAAGGATACCACCGGCAATACCCAGAAAGAAATTGATAAGAAAACCGAAACCACGGCCTTTCATAATAAATCCGGCCAGGAATCCTGCAAGAGCGCCAACAATAATAAATGCTAAGAAGTTCATAGATTAAAGTTTTTGTTAAACATGATTAAAGATAGTGAAAAAATGTTTACTACAAAGTGAAATTGCTGGTCGCTAGTCACTGGTCACTGGTTGCTGGTTGCTGGTTGCTGGTTTGCTGGCGACTTGTAACTGGCGACTTTATATCTTATCTTTATGATAACCAATATCTAATCCTATGCAAACCCGAAGAACAATTATCGCCACAATTCTATTAATAATGTCTTTTAGCTTTTATGCTATTGCTCAGGTCAATGAAAACACCTTAGAAAACACTTATATGGGAGCAACCTATTATGGTGGTTCTGATTATGATTATAGCTGGGCAAATGCTACAGACAGTGAAAACAACTTTTATGTAGTTGGAATAACTCAAAGTCTGGATTTTCCAGTTTATGATCAGGGAGGGGGAAGTTATTATCAGGGAACCATGGCCGGAGGTGGAGATACCTATATTCTCAAATTCAATTCTGATGGAGAAAGGTTATGGGCAACATATTATGGAGGGAATAGCACTGATCATGTGAACTCAATTGCTGTTGATGAAAATGATAATATACTATTAACAGGTATAACCTATAGTGATGATTTTCCTGTTTTTGATCCAGGTGGTGGAGCCTATTTTCAGGGGCCAAGTAATAACGGTGATGTCTTCATTATTAAATTTAATTCTAATGGTGAACGCTTATGGGCAACATGCTATGGTGGCCATGATGGGATGGCGTATCAGGAAGGATACTCAATTACATCAGATCTTAATAATAATATTATTGTTACCGGTAATGTGGAAAGTACAAACTTCCCGGTATTTAATCCAGGGGGTGCAGCATATTATCAAAATACTCTTGGAGGCACCGGTGATGCTTTTATCCTGAAGTTTAATGTTGACGGAATAAGGCAGTGGGCAACTTATTACGGGGGAACAGATTTTGAATACGGACATTCCATTGCAACGGATGGTGAAGGCAATATTTTAATTACAGGATTAACGTTGAGTTATGATTTTCCTGTTTTTAATCCAGGAAGCGGAGTGTTTTTTCAGGGAACACAAGCTGGTAATGGTGATGCATTTATTTTAAAATTTGATCAGAATGGGGTCAGGCAATGGGCAACATATTATGGTGGCAATGAAGATGACAGAGGTCGTGGAATCTGTGCCGGAGAAAATAATTCAATACTTCTAACAGGAAAAACCTTGAGCCCTGATTTACCACTATATAATCCGGGAAGTGGTGCTTATTATGAGGAGACTTTCTCTGGCTTTATTGATGCTTTTATCCTGAAATTCAATATAAATGGAGTAAGAGAATGGGCAACTTATTATAACTATGCCAATATTTTATCCATTACAACTGATAATAATGAGAATATATTATTGACAGGAGTAGGGTATATGGGTTTCTTAACCTATGATCCGGGAGGTGGTGCTTATATTCAGGATAACTTAACAGGTGGGGGTGATGCAGGTATAATTAAATTCAATAAAAACCTGGAACTTATTTGGGCTACATGCTACGGAGGATTTGATCCTGACAATGGCTATGGCATTGCCACCGACCTTAATAACAAAGTATTTGTTTCAGGAATGTCTCAAAGTACAGATTTCCCGGTTTTCAATCCGACAACAGGAGCATATTTCCAGGGAATCAACGCAGGAGAAACTGATGCCACCATACTTTGTTTTGACTCTACGGGTGTGATAAGTGGACCGGTAGGTATTACAGGGAAACAAATTGAAACAGGACATATTCTTTATCAGAATCAACCGAACCCCTGCAATAATTTTACGGAGATAAAATACTATTTATCAGAACCAGGATATATTCAGATTGAACTTTTGGATCTTTCAGGAAGAAAGATAAAGGCAATAATAGATGAATTCCAGCAGGAAGGAGAATATCATCACATATTGAATACATCTGATTTGAAAGCAGGAATATATCTGTATAAGATGAGCGTTAACGAAAGTGTTGTTGGGACTAGGAGACTGGAAATACTTTAATTGATTCCAGATTAAATGATTTTCCCTGCACCAAGCCGACTTAGCGCACCTAAATTTGCATTCTGTAATTTGCATTTTGCATTCACAAAAAAACGGATTTCAAAAATGAAATCCGTTTTTTTGTGGAGCTGGAGGGAGTCGAACCCTCGTCCAAACAAGGAACAGAGATGATTTCTACATGCTTATCCTGTTATTGATTGTCGGAATTGCCACGGGAACAAACACCCAAGACAAAGCTTATTCCTTTTATCTTATCGTGAAACCAGGACCTTCTCACGACCAGCCTGATGTTTACGGCACCCCGTTGTCCAGCCGGAATCGGGCGGATCCACCGGCGGGATGTCTCGTCTCGTCACCTGGTGACAAGATTATGCCCTATCTACTTTATTCGATTAGGCTGCGAGAGCGAAGTTGTTTTCGCCTTTTGTTGTTTGCAGATAATGATAACGAGCATATCTGCAATGCCCGGCATGCTTACACGTCCATTCACCTTGCTGTCGAAACCGTACAGCCCCTGTTTCGGTATAGCACCAGCATTAGTTATCTGCACCTTTTAGCCTAAACTGCCACATTTTCTTCATCTGATTCAGGTACTAGGTGCTAGGTTCTGGGTGATTTGCGATATATGATATATCAATATACGTGCCAGATGGTGCAAAGTTACGAAGAAATCCTTAGAATTTCATATTCCATATGGACGATTCCATATTTTCGATTTTGTGCGGAAGGTATGATTTTACACAATAAGCCTACTACAACGCACCCCAAATATGGAATATGGAATCAGCAATATGGAATATGGAATCATTTGCTGTTCAAGGGCTGAACAAACCTCTGTACATCATCCCTGGTAATCGGACTGTTACACAGTATGGTAAGCCTTTCCATCACATTCTGCAGCTCTCGTATATTGCCTGTCCATGGGAATTTCTTCATTTCTTCCACAGCATCTTCATCAATCTCCATAAGCGGTTTTCCCTGCTCATCGCATGTCTTCTCAATAAAGAATTTCACCAGCTCCGGAATATCATCTGTCCTTTCTTTTAATGGCGGTATCTGAATAACAATTACACTCAGCCTGTGATACAGGTCCTCTCTGAAATTTCCTTTTTTGATCTGCTCTTCAAGGTTTTTATTGGTGGCAGCAATGATCCTTACATCCACAGTAATCTCTTTCTCCCCTCCCACTCTCATAATTTTATTTTCCTGTAAAGCTCTCAGCACTTTCGCCTGGGCAGAAAGACTCATATCTCCTATCTCATCCAGGAATAGGGTGCCTCCATGAGCCAGTTCAAAATCTCCTTTTCTTTGTTTTATAGCTGAAGTGAAAGCTCCTTTCTCATGTCCGAACAACTTGCTTTCAATAAGTTCTGAAGGTATTGCAGCACAGTTGACCTCCACAAAGGGAGATTTTTCCCTTGCACTTTTCTCATGAAGCCAGCGTGCTACCAATTCTTTTCCTGTGCCATTTTCACCGTTGATGAGAACCCTGGCATTTGTGGGTGCAACCTTGTCTATGATATCTTTTATCTCCAACATCTTTCCTGAATTACCTATCATCTCAAAAGTACCACTGACCTTTCTTTTTAGGTTTTTTGTTTCAGTGATCAAAGTTGATTTATCCAGGGCATTCTTGATGGTGATAAGCAAGCGGTTAAGATCAAGAGGCTTTGCAATATAATCGTAAGCTCCTTTTTTTATGGCTTCCACGGCTGTTTCTATGGTACCATGCCCTGAGATCATGATCACCGGTGTGTCGGTCTTTTTCATTAAATACTCCAGCACCTCTATGCCATCCATCCTGGGCATCTTAATGTCAAGCAGAATTACATCGTACTCATTGTCATCAACAAGCACAAGCCCTGTCATACCATCCTGGGCATCATCAACTTTATATTTCTCATATTCCAGGATGTCCCTCAGGGTGTTTCTGATGCTTTGCTCATCATCGATTACCAGGATCTTTGCCATAAGTGTGATTTTTTATCAAAGATAATGGTTAAATTTGAATAAAATATATGTCTTCAGATGAAGCAGGATAATGGATACCAGTTGCCAGTCGCCAGTCGCCAGTCGCCAGTCGCTTTCCCGTCTCGCGTTACAGTTTATCCCGCCAAGGCGGGACGTCACCTGCCTGCCGAAGCGCAGCGCAGGCATGGCGCGTTACGAGGAAGAAACCTATTGGCAAGTATCAACACAGTTCTTCTACTATTATTTCTTGTGGCTACATATAATCTTTCAGCACAATCAAATTTTCCTGCAATAAAATCTCCCGATAAAGGTTTCTTCCGTTTTCCCTGGGCTGGTGGTATGAACTCCATTCAGTATAATGAAATTGACATTGACTGTGACGGCACAAATGATCTTCTGGCTTTCGACAGACAAGGAAATCGTCTCATGCCTTTTATTAACAAAGGGATTCCTAATACTATTGATTATTCTTTTGCTCCTGAACACATCTCTTCTTTTCCTGAAATTACATCCTGGCTGCTGATCACCGACTATAACCTGGATGGTAAAAATGACATCTTCACTTACAACTATTCCGATCCGGGAATAATGGTCTATAAAAATATTTCCAATACAAGCCTGAAATTTGAGCTTATCGTCTACCCTTATCTCACCTCTTTCTATGGCAGTGGATATGTAAACATCCTGGTAACTTATGCAGATTTTCCTGCCATCACTGATCTTGATAATGATGGAGACCTGGATATTCTCACTTTCTGGGCACTGGGTTCATTTATCGAACTTCATGTTAATCAATCCATGGAGAAATATGGAATTCCGGATTCCCTTGATTTTATCAGAACGGAATATTGCTGGGGGCATTTTGCTGAGAGTGAAGAATCTAATGTTTTATACCTGGATACCTGTTTTGGAGTGAAACCACCGCAGACAAATTTCAGGGACCGGCACACAGGGTCCACATTCCTTGTTACCGACCTCAATGGCGATAATACTAAAGATCTGCTCCTGGGTGATGTGGATTACCCCACATTAGCCATGCTGATCAATGGAAATACATCAATAGATGCTTACATGTCATCCTATACTTACATTTATCCACCCTATACCTTTTCGGTTGATCTGTTCTCCATGCCACTGGCCAGGTATATTGATGTGAACAACGACGGACTGAAGGATTTGCTGGTATCCCCTTTCGACCCCAATCCTTTCGTTTCAAGGAATTATTACAGTAATTGGCTTTATCTGAATTCCGGACAGAACAACCAGCCTGCTTTTACTTTTTCAGGAAGCAGGTTTCTGCAGGAAGAAATGATTGATGTGGGTTCTGGTGCGTATCCTGTTTTCTTTGATATAGATAGCGATGGATTGCAGGATATGTTTACCGGAAACTACGGTTATTATGATTCTTCTTATTATGATAATATATTCATCCTGCATTCTGTTTATACAGGAAAGCTTGGGTATTTCAAAAACACGGGAACCACTACCCATCCCGAATTTGAATTCATAAACAATAATTATGCAGGAATATCCTGGCAGCAAACAAGAGGGGTTTATCCAACATTTGGCGATATTGATAATGATGGGGATGCGGATCTTATTTCAGGAAAAGAAGATGGTAAACTGCTCTACTACAGGAATGAAGAATCACAGGGTAGTCCGGGAATATTTACCTTCATTTCCGGTTCTTATCAGGGCATTGATGTTGGGGAATTCAGTACACCCCAGTTGTTCGATCTGGATAATGATCAGCTGCTGGATCTTATAATTGGTGAAATGGGTGGAAACCTCAATTACTACAGGAATACAGGCAGCGTGGATAATCCTGTCTTCATTCTGGAAACTGACAGCCTGGGGAAAGTCAATGTGACGGATTACAATGTTTCAAACTTTGGTTTTAGCACACCATATCTTTTTAATAATGGAAATGATGTGGAATTGCTTTCAGGATCAGAGCAGGGAAAGATCTTTTACTTTAAGAAAGTCAGACAAAATCTGACAGGAGAATTCCCTGAATCAGATTCATTGTTTGCCTTGATCAATGATCCTGCATTTACAGTCCCTGATGGATACAGGACTTCAGCTGCTATCACCGATCTTGATAAGAATGGCTACTTCGACCTTGTAATTGGCAATTTTTCAGGAGGCTTGCAGTACTTTGCCGATGTGATAAAGCCACCGGTAAACCAGGATATCGTTGAATTAGACGATAAGAATGAAATTAATATATATCCTAATCCTTGTAAAGAAAACTTAACTATAAACTCTGAAACTAGTATATCAGAAATAAAGATCTACAATCAGAAAGGGAAAATTATTTATCAATCTAAACCAAAGGAATCTTTAATCAGGATTAATACGAAGCATTATTATCAGGGTTTATATTTCGTTAAAATAAAATCTGAGAAGAATTTATTGATTGGGAAATTTGTGGTGTTAAAATGATTTTTAGGGGCGCAGGAAGAAAGTAACTGCAGAGGCGTAAGAAGAAAGCAACCACAAAGGCACAGGGGCACAGAGAAGTCCTTGTGTTTATGTTTCTATGTGGTTAATGTCTTACAAATATCCATTAACAAATCGTTTTAATCCATATTTAAGCAATGGAACGTTAAAATTAATTAAAAGCCCTAACCATTTATCAGTAAGCTTAAGGTATGACAATATTTGTGCTTCATGAACAGAATGGAGTACTTCAACAGCTTTGATTTCTATTATTATTTCATTTTCAACAAGGACATCAATCCTGAAATCTTTTTTAAGGTCTTTCCCTTTATAATACAAAGGGATATATACCTGTCCTTCAGCTATAATATTTTTGGAACTCAACTCATCGATCAAGCAGTATTCATATACTGATTCCAATAATCCGGGTCCTATTTCTTTATGAACTTCCAGAGCAGCTTTTATAATCTTACCTGATAAATCATTATACCATTGCCTTGACTTCATTGTATTATATAATACAATTACTTAGTTTTTGTTCCTCTATTTTTCAAACAAAAACTCAATAAGTTATATAAACTGTTTATTATAAGACAATTAAAGGTGAAGTTCTGAGATAAAATTTTGTAAGGTTTTCTCTGTGCCCCCGTGCCTCTGCGGTTATATTCTTTCCTCCTTGCCTCTTCGGTTACATTCTTTCTTCTCCGTGCCTCTGTGCCTTTGTGGTTATATTCTTTCCTCTGTGCCTTTGTGGTTATATTCTTTCCTCCGTGCCTCTTCGGTTACATTCTTTCTTCTCCGTGCCTCTGTGCCTTTGTGGTTAGGTTTAAATCCTCAATTCCAACACCCCCAAGCCATAATCAATCACAGCATTATATTCCTTCAAAATATCATTCCCAATAATCCCATCAATAGGATCTAGTCCAAGTTTCGCATAACTACCGTTTACATGAGGCATATCAATGATCACCGCTCTGAAATTCTCCAGGAAAAGATCCCCCATGCGTATCGATTGCAGGGTTGTGAGTTCGCTCTTCACCATGTCGGATGAGATCCCTGTCGAAAGGGTATCTACTTCTTCTATTTCAGGTTCTTCCTCTTCAAAAAATAGCTTAATCCTGCTTTTATCGAATACCGACCTGGAAGCACCTGTGTCAATAAGTAAGCGTGCAGGTTTATTATTGATCTCTCCTTTTATAAGTATATGATAACCTTCTTCTTCAATGGGAATGAATATTAAAGGCATCTCAATTATCATAATGATTAGAAGTTAGGTTTAAGTGCATATTTATTGTAGAATTCTTCAATAACTTTCGTTGCTTCCTCAGGGGTATCAACTATCTGGATAATATCAATATCTTCCGGACTGATTTTTTCTTCTATCAATACCTGATCTTTCACCCAATCTATCAAACCTTTCCAGTATCCTGAATCAACCAAAACAATTGGAAAATGCACCAGCTTAGCTGTTTGTATCAGCGTTACCGCTTCAAAAAGTTCATCCAGAGTCCCATAGCCACCAGGAAGCACAATGTATCCCTGGGCATATTTCATGAACATCACTTTCCTTACAAAAAAGAAATCGAAATCGATAAGCTTATCCCTGTCGATAAATGCATTTGCATCCTGCTCGAAAGGAAGGTTGATATTGAGTCCAACAGACTTACCTCCTGCAAAATGAGCTCCTTTATTTGCTGCCTCCATAATTCCGGGTCCGCCACCTGTTATAACACCAAAACCTTTTTTTGTAAGCAAGTAGCCTATCTCTTCAGCTAATTTATAATGCTTTTCATCGGGTTTGGAACGAGCTGATCCAAAAATGGAAACGCAAGGGCCTATTTTTGCTAATTTCTCAAAAGCTTCGACAAATTCCGACATTATCTTGAAGATCTGCCATGAATCATAAGTCTTTATCTCATTCCAGGTCTTCTCTTTAAAAGCCCTCCGGATCTTATCCTCTTCATTTATGTTCATAAGCTTATATTTTACAACAAACGTACATAATGTTTATTATGAAAACAACACAAACAAGTAGGAAATAATTTTAGATAGAATGGAACGACTGTCGGCTGTCGAGGTTCGAACTTTGATGTGATTTTGGATTTTAGATAAAATGATTTAGTAATCTGTCGTGGTAAATTGGATGAGATCCTTCGTCTCCGCTACGCTCAGGAAGACATATTCTTTAGTATCAAAAGGCAAAAGCTTGGAGCGAGGGATCCCCATCAGTTTTGCACCATTTCTTCTCATTTCGCTATATAAATTCAATCGTATATCCGTTCGAAGTTCGAACGCCGACATTCGACAGTCGCCCCATTCTATCTACAATAATATCTAGAATAAAATATCGTCATTTCATCCATCTCTATATAGCAAACTTACTCCTGTTCAATTATGCTTTTAAGGTATTGAGCGGTATAGCTCTCCTTATCATGGATAATCTCTTCAGGAGCTCCTTCGCAAATGATCCGTCCCCCTCTTTCTCCGCCTTCAGGCCCCAGGTCGATAATATGATCTGCAAATTTAATTACATCAAGATTATGCTCAATGATCAAAACTGTATTTCCCTTATTCACCAAACGATTCAACACACTCAGCAGCACATTTACATCTTCAAAGTGCAATCCTGTAGTTGGCTCATCCAGGATGTATAAGGTTTTTCCTGTATCTCTTTTTGATAATTCCGCTGCCAGCTTCACCCTTTGGGCTTCGCCTCCCGATAAAGTTGTCGATTGCTGGCCAAGGGTTATATAACCTAATCCAACTTCCTGGAGGGTTTTAATTTTCTGCAGTATGGAAGGTATAGCATCGAAGAAATCCACTGCCTGGTTAATAGTCATATCAAGCACATCATTTATGGATTTACCTTTATATCTCACTTCAAGGGTTTCCCTGTTATATCTTTTGCCCTGGCAAGCCTCACACATCACATACACATCGGGTAGAAAATTCATTTCGATCACTCTTACTCCTGCCCCTTTACATGTTTCACATCGACCTCCTTTAACATTGAATGAAAATCGTCCTGGCTTATATCCCCTGATCTTGGCTTCAGGAAGCTGGACATAAATCTTTCTTATCTCATCAAATGCTTTCGTATAGGTTGCAGGATTGGAACGGGGTGTTCTTCCAATAGGAGACTGATCAATTTCAATAACCTTATCAATGTATTCTAATCCTGAAATATCTCCATAAGGAAGCGCTTTCTTTGTTGAGCGGTAAAACTTATTACTCAGGATAGGATAAAGAGTTTCGTTGATCAATGAAGACTTCCCGCTACCACTCACTCCTGTGATACAAATAAAAGTACCCAGGGGTAAACTAAGATCAACATCTTTCAGATTATGTCCGTGAGCACCAGTCAGATGAAGGGTTTTTCCGTTTGACTTTCTTCTTTTTTCAGGAATGATAATATCCTTTTTTCCAGAGAGATATTCGCAGGTAATAGAAGGACAATCCTTCATTTCATCAGGACTACCCTGTCCGACTATCTGTCCGCCATTTCTTCCGGCACCTGGTCCTATATCAACTACAACATCCGCAGACTCTATCATGTCCCTGTCGTGTTCAACTACAATAACAGAATTGCCAATATCCCGAAGATCTTTCAGTGCATTTATCAATCGGGCATTATCTCTTTGATGTAATCCAATGCTGGGCTCATCGAGAATATAAAGCACATCAACAAGTTGTGAACCAATTTGTGTAGCCAGCCTGATCCTTTGAGATTCTCCACCACTTAAACTACGAGCCGAACGGTTGAGTGAAAGGTAATCAAGTCCTACATCCAGTAAAAAGCCAATCCTATTTTGCAATTCCCGCAAAATCTCATGAGCAATTATTTTCTTACGATCATTAAATTTATCCTTTATGGAATGAAGCCAGTCTTTGAGCTTATACAGATCATACGAAGCCACCACAGAAATATCTTTCTCATCAATTTTAAAATAAAGAGATTCTTTCTGAAGCCTTGTTCCCTGGCATTCAGGACATTTAATTTTATTCATAAACCCACTTGCCCATTTCTTGATCCCATGAGATGAAGCATCTTCGAATTGATTGGTGATAAAGCTTATGATACCTTCAAAATTAAGCTCATAAGTAGATGTAACACCAAGGTATTCTTTTTTTATATGTATGGTTTCATTGGAACCATATAGTATTGTGGAGATGGCATCTTCCGATATCTTTTTTACAGGAGTATCAAGGTCGAATTCAAATTTATGTCCAATTGTCTCTATCTGATTGAATATCCAGTTGTTTTTATATTCCCCTATTGGGGCAATGGCTCCCTGTTTAATGCTTTTATTTTTATCCGGAATGATCTTCTTCAGGTCAACTTCTGAGATCTCCCCCAGCCCATTGCAATGGTGGCATGCACCATAAGGAGAGTTAAAAGAAAAAGTGTTGGGCTCTGGCTCTTTATATGAAATTCCTGACGAAGGGCACATTAATAATCGACTGTAAAACCTGCCTTCTTCTGTTTCCTCATCCAAAACCATGAGCATGTCTTCACCATGACGCATGGCCGTTTCAACAGCGCGCTTGATCCTCTCAATCTTCTTCAGATCAGGTTCTATCAATATCCTGTCGACTACCAGTTCAATATCATGAACCTTATACCTGTCGAGCTGCATTCCAAACTCAATATCCCTCAGCTTTCCATCAACTCTAACTTTTGTATATCCCTGTTTTCTGACATTTTCGAACAGTTCACGATAATGCCCTTTACGTCCTTTTACCATTGGTGCCAATATTATGACTTTCTTATCATCATAATTTTTCAGGATGAGCTCCAGGATCTGGTCTTCTGTATACCTGACCATTATTTCTCCGGTGACATAACTATAGGCATCAGCTGTCCTTGCAAATAATAATCTCAGGAAATCATAGATCTCCGTAATTGTTCCAACAGTAGAGCGAGGATTCTTATTAACTGATTTCTGCTCAATGGATACCACCGGGCTTAATCCGGTGATCTTATCTACATCAGGGCGTTCAAGATTTCCCAGGAACTGGCGGGCATAGGCAGAGAAGGTCTCCATATAGCGCCTTTGTCCTTCAGCATAAATAGTATCAAAGGCAAGTGATGACTTACCGCTGCCACTTAAGCCGGTAAATACAACCAATTTATTCCTGGGAATGCTCAGATCGATATTCTTCAGATTATGGACCCGGGCACCGTAGACTTCCAGAAGTTTGTTATTGTTACTCACTCGGCTGATACTTTAGGCGACAAAGATAGCTTTTAGTTGGTTAATCATGACACGTCCACCAGTCACGCGTTACCTGCCTGCCAAAGCGCAGCACAGGCACGGCGCGTCACGACTATTAATCCGGAATCTTAACAAGGTATTCCTTCCCTTTCTTAACCTTCAAAGATGCATTCCGTATCCATGGATTCAAATTCTTTAACATCTTATAGCTTACACCCTTTTCTTCTGCAAAGGAATATAGGTCTTTAATGCTTTCCTTAACAGTGATATCTTTGGTTTTCAAGGGAGGGTAGAGATCATTTTCCCTGATGTTAAACCCATAACTTTCAGGATTTTTAAATATGACTTTGATAGCGATGATCCGGTAAACATATCGTGAAGATTCATCGCTGAGATACAGATCATAATAATCATTGGCTTTTTGCAGATCAATTTCTTCACTTATACGATTTTGCCCTGCGTTATATGAGGCTGCAACCATTGTCCAGTTTCCATATCTCTCATAAGCATCCTTCAAATATTCACAAGCAGCCTGTGTTGATTTCTCAATATGATATCTTTCATCAATGTTTTTGTTAACTTCTAGTCCGTAATCTTTTGCAGTGCCTGGTAAAAATTGCCAGAAACCTTTAGCTCCCGAGGGAGAGGTAACCTGTATCAAACCACTTTCAATAAGTGCAAGGTATTTAAAATCATCCGGGATATTGTTTTTCTTTAGAATAGATTCTATTACAGGAAACCAACGGTTTGCCCTTTTGAATAATAAAATAGAAGATGTATGCCAGTATGTATTTATAAGAAGCTCACGATCAAGATTTTCTTTTACATAATATTTGTCAAGAGGCACTTCTTCACCAGCGAAACCCACTTCATCAGGGATTTTCACTGAATAGATATTGTAATTCTGCTTTGATTCTTCCCAGTATGATTCAGGGATCACTCTCTCTTTCTCTTTTATCAAATAAAGTGTTGCTGCAGCAGTGATAATAATGACAACAATAACTATAATTACGTAAAAAGCTTTCTTCATCTGCTATTCTCCTGCTAAAAATACAACCAGCAGTTAAAACTGGCTAACAAAATCCTTAAATGATGATACATGTACATCTTTATCTGCCAATAATGGATTTTCAACATTCCATTCTATATTCAAATCAGGATCATTCCATATAATGCTGCCTTCAGATTCTTTATTATAGACATTTGTGCACTTATAACTAAACAGAGTATTATCCTCAAGTGAAACAAAACCATGAGCAAAACCAGGTGGTATCCAGTACATCAGGTTATTCTCTTCACTTAATATAATGGAATTCCACTTCCCGTATGAAGGAGAGGCTTTTCGTATATCCACAGCAACATCAAGTACAGCCCCTTTAATCACTCTCACCAGTTTCCCCTGTTCAAAAGGTGGATTCTGAAAATGCAAACCACGCAGCACATTCTTCATCGATTCTGACTGATTATCCTGTGCAAACTTCACATCTATCCCAGCCTCTTTGAAGCTGTCTTTATTATATGACTCAAAAAAATAGCCCCTTTCATCATCATAGATCTTTGGTTTGATGATCACTAATCCCTCTATTGCTCCTTTTGTAAATTCCATTTTGTTCTGCTTAATAATGCGGTGCTAAGATAATGAATTTGTGGTTACTGGTCGCTGGTCACTGGTCACTGGTTGCTGGTTGCTGGTTGCTGGTTGCTGGTTGCTGGTCACTGGCGACTGGCATCTGGCGACTGGCATCTGGCATCTGGCATCATAAATGAACCGCTTCCCCATAAGCAGCCGCAACCGCTTCCATCACCGCTTCCGACATGGTCGGATGTGGGTGTACTGTCTTTATGATCTCCTCACCGGTCGTTTCCAGCTTTCTTGCCACCACTGCTTCTGCTATCATCTCAGTAACATTCTCCCCAATCATATGGCAACCAAGCCATTCTCCGTATTCAGCATCAAAGATCACTTTAACAAATCCTTCTTTAGCTCCTGATGCACTTGCCTTTCCCGATGCGGTGAAAGGGAATTTACCGACCTTTATATCAAATCCTGCTTCTTTAGCTTGCTTTTCAGTATAACCAACTGAGGCCACTTCAGGATGAGTATAGGTACATCCTGGAATATTATTATAATCAATAGGCTCAGGATTTAATCCTGCAATTTTCTCCACGCATGTAATGCCCTCATGAGATGCCACGTGAGCCAGGGAAGGACCGGGAACTATATCCCCAATCGCATAATATCCCGGAATATTTGTCTGATAAAAATCATCAACTTTCACTTTCCCCTTTTCTACTTCTATTCCAACATCTTCCAGTCCGATTCCTTCAACATTGGTTTCAACACCCACAGCAGATAGAACTATATCTGCTTCTATGATCTCTTCTCCCTTTTTGGTTTTAACTTTCAGCTTGCATTTCTTTGCTTTTGTATCAACCTCTTCTACCATGGCATCAGTCATAACCTTCATCTTAGCTTTCTTGAATGACCTGCCCAACTGTTTCGATACTTCCTCATCTTCAAGAGGAACTATAGTTGGAAGAACCTCAATTAAGGTCACTTGAGTTCCCAGTGTATTATAGAAATAAGCAAATTCCGATCCTATGGCTCCTGATCCAACCACTACCATTGACTCAGGTTGCTTATCCAGCACCATTGCTTCTCTGTATCCTATGATCTTCTTTCCATCCTGTTTCAGATTTGGAAGTTCCTTTGATCTTGCTCCGGTGGCAATAATTATATTCTTAGCTTTATAATCTGTTTTCTTCCCGTCAATATCAGTAACTTCAACAACACCACCTTTCTTCACTTTACCAAAGCCCTGGATATGATCTATCTTGTTCTTCTTAAAAAGAAACTGTATCCCTTTACTCATTCCTTCAGCAACACCACGACTCCTTGAAACTATAGCTTCAAGATCAGCTTTTATCTCTCCTTCAATGATAACTCCATAATCATTAGCATGATTTGCATAATCAAAAACCTGTGCGCTCTTTAATAAGGATTTTGTGGGTATACAACCCCAGTTCAGACAAACACCACCAAGCTCAGATTTCTCAACAACTGCTGTTTTCATTCCCAGCTGACTCGCTCTGATTGCAGCCACGTAGCCCCCTGGTCCACTTCCGATAACTATAAGATCGTAATTCATAATATGACAGACATTTAATTATTAAAGATTATCTTTTAAATCGTGACTCGTGACGCTTGACGCGTGACGGGTAACGGGAAAAGAGTTTTGTAGTACAAATATATCATTTTATTAACAAGCATTTCAAATAGAAAAGTCTGAATAATTGAAATTTTATATCTTTACTGCCTTTCCTGAATCAACAATTTTATTATGCATTTGTTTTGAAATTAATATCCATAATTATGAGAATCTTAAACTTATCATTATTACTGATTGCAGGTGTTTTATTATCTGTAAATTCAATTTCACAGGATGGCAATATTAGCAAAGAAACCCTTGATGAGATCAGATCGTCTATAGATACAGATGGTGATACCAAAGCACTTATGAATGCTATTTCAGGTAACAGCATCAAAAAACTTGCAGTTAACAGAGAAAATATTGGAAAACTTAATCCGTACTTCAGTGATAAAATTGAAATAAAAGGAATCACTAACCAGAAATCTTCAGGCAGATGCTGGCTGTTTACAGGATTGAATGTACTCAGAGTGCAGTTAATCGAAAAATATGACCTTAGTGACTTTCAGTTTTCACATACTTACTCTTTTTTCTGGGATCAGTTTGAGAAATCAAATCTTTTCATGGAAGCTATTATCGCTACGTCTGACAAAGCATTTGATGACAGAACTGTTGACTGGCTTTTCAAAAACCCAATAGGTGATGGAGGACAGTGGACGGGTGTTGTTAATATTGTTGAAAAATACGGGCTGGTTCCTTCTGATGCAATGCCTGAAAGCGAAAACAGCGAAAACACCTCCATGATGTCGAGGCTGATAAGAAGAAAACTCAGAGAGAATGGAATCATTTTAAGAGAAATGGCTGGGAAAGGTGCATCAAAAAACAAACTGAATTCAGAAAAGATTGAAATGCTTAAAGAAATTTACAGGATGCTTGTCCTTTCACTGGGGAACCCTCCTGAAAAATTCACCTGGCAATATAAAAACTCAAAGGGTGACATCAGTGAAGAAAAACAATATACCCCTGAAGATTTCTTCAAAGAAGTGGTGGATGTAAACCTTAACGATTATGTTATGTTTATGAATGATCCAACACGCGAATATTATAAGCTATATGAGATTGAATACGACAGGCATATGCATGAAGGTGGCAACTGGAAATATATCAATTTGCCAATTGATGATATTAAACAATTCGCGCTTGCCTCAATTAAAGATAAGCAGGCCATGTATTTCTCTTGTGATGTTGGCAAACAACTGGATAGTGAAACAGGAACACTTGACCTGGAAAACTATGATTATGATGATCTGTTTGGTGTTAAATTCAATATGGATAAAGCAGATCGCATTAAAACATACGACAGTGGTTCATCTCATGGAATGAGCCTTGTAGCCGTTAATGTTGATAATGATGGAGGTATCGACAAGTGGCTCCTGGAAAACAGCTGGGGGAAACGTGGCCATAATGGGTTTCTCATCATGACAGATGACTGGTTCAATGAATATATGTTCCGACTGGTAATTCATAAAGATTATATCGACACGAAAACTATGCATATCCTTGATGAAGAAGCTATCATGCTTCCACCATGGGATCCTATGTTCGCTCCTGAAAAGTAATGATAAAGTTCAGTAAAAAATACTGGGAAGAAAGATGGGATGAGGGAGACACAGGATGGGACATTGGGTATCCTGCCCCTGCACTCATAAATTATTTTGATCAGCTTAATGATAAAAGCCTGAGAATTCTTGTTCCCGGTGCCGGGAATGCTTATGAAGTGGAATACCTATGGGAAAACCAATTCAGAAATGTTTTCTTCAACGAGATAGCTGAAGCTCCTGTTTTGAAATTCCTTGAGAGAGTTCCGGAATTTCCGCAACATCAAATTATCACAGAAAATTTCTTCCGGCATAAAGGCCAGTATGACCTTATTATTGAACATACTTTTTACACAGCTATACATCCTGAGAAAAGAGAAGAATATGCAAAAAAAATGTATGACCTGCTAAAACCCCGTGGCATCATGGCAGGATTGCTTTTTAGTGTAGAATTTGACTATGAAGGACCTCCTTATGGTGGAACCGAAGAAAGCTACCGGAAATTATTTGAACCATTATTTGAGATCCAAATCCTGGAAGAAGCACAAAACTCTATTAAACCCAGAGATGGAAGAGAACTGTTTATTGTTTTGAAGAAACAATAAAAATGCAGATGGCAGAATGCAGATCAACGATCTGAAAACTATTGAAAAAAGAAGGTTCTCGCAGAAAAAAAAGGTTCTCGCAGATCGCGCAGATAAGATAAGAGTTCTCGCAGATCGCGCAGATTTTTTCGCAGATTAAAGAATAAAAGATATATGTGTATTTCAATATCTAATGCAAATTCATTGTATTTGATATAGCAATTACTAAAATATCTCGCAGATTTTATAAAAAACCACATTTCTTTTTAATAAATATCTCCATGTATCCCCTGTTAAATCTTAAGTACACAGCTATACACAAATATTTATAAGTTTGAACAGGAATATTTCAGACTTTCAGGAATTAAGTATAAAAAGTATGACGGAAAATAAGATCTCATATATTGTTAGAGGAGTTGTTTTCAATGTTTATAATAAACTTGGACCAGGCTTATTGGAATCAATATATGAACTTGCTTTAGCAAATGATTTACTTAATGAAGGTATGGATGTAAAATCTCAGGTTGGAATACCTGTGATTTATGATGACATAAATCTTGGTATAGGCTATAGAATGGATTTGCTTATTAATGAAAAGGTCGTAATTGAAATTAAATCTGTTGAAGAATTAGGCCCTATTCATAAAAAACAATTATTAACTTATCTTAAACTATCTGGACTTAAACTTGGGTTATTGATAAACTTTAATTGCACCTATATTAACCAATCAATTATAAGAATAGTAAATGATCTGTGACCAACCAGAAAAATCTGCGTAATATAAAATGCTTATAAGATCATTTTCAGAATATTTTACGCTATACTTTTAATAATTACTCAAATTAAATTACGATCTGCGAAAAAATCTGCGCGATCTGCGAGAAATATTTTCTTATCTGCGTGATCTGCGAGAACTCTTATCTTATCTGCGCGATCTGCGAGAACTCTTCTCTTATCTGCGCGATCTGCAAGAACTCTTATCTTATCTGCGTGATCTGCGAGAACCCCTTCTCTTATCTGCGCGATCTGCGAGAACTCTTCTCTTATCTGCGTGATCTGCGAGAACCTCTTATCTTATCTGCGCGATCTGCAAGAAACTCTTCTCTTATCTGCGCGATCTGCGAGAAACTCTTCTCTTATCTGCGCGATCTGCGAGAACTCTTCTCTTAT
>CAZDWF010000072.1:0-18849 GCA_964508895.1 uncultured Bacteroidales bacterium | reverse complement strand
CTTAAATCAATACTTTAATTAATGAATTTAAATTACTGGTTTATAGTATATATAATGAACTATAATAATTAATATTGTATGATTTAATAGTGTTTATTAAATAAATGAGTTTATTTTACACTTAATGTTACATATGTACCGTTTATTTTAGCAAATAATTATTGTTTACAATTGTAATTGTATGGAAATTAGCAAACTTGATCAGAAACTATTGTGATAAACTTTATTTGAAATATTTAATAATGATGATTATTTTTATCTCATGAAACTTCAAGGATATTTCTTATTAGCACTTTTTTATACCCTACCCTATCTTGGAGCTTCTCAGGAAAAAACAGATACCCTTATGCAGGTATCTGAAAATACAGACAGCACTATTATAAAAAACCATTATACTTCAAAAGACACCATTGATCATATTGCCGATGATATAATGAAAGAGATTTATGATGAGGGTCATGTGAAAAAATCTGATGCATTATACGATTCCATAAAGCAGATAGCCTATAAAAGAAAATTAACCAAGGTTTTGTATGATCTTACTTTTAAGTATAGTGGTCCTGACCGAAAGCCAATTAATGATACAATTGTAAAGGATGTTGGGTCTCCATATGAAAAATTTGATGATAAATTCATTGGAAGGATTGAGATCATTCGATTACAGCCATTTACAGAAGATACGATCAGAACTCTGGAAAACAAATTATCGCATATTGGAAATGATATACATGTTATGACTCATGAATATGTGATCAGGAATAACCTTCTTTTCAAAAAAGGGCAGGAAGTGGACCCTGTTGTTTTAACTACTACTGCCAGGTTATTGAGAGACTTACCTTATATCGATGAAGTTACTATTCAGATCATCCCTTCAAAAGCCAGCCAGGATTCAGTTACAGTTGTTGTTGTTACTAAAGATAAATTTCCGTATGCTGTTACACCAATTATTAAGAGTTATAATGATATGAGTTTCAAGCTATGGACTGTTAATTTTCTGGGATTAGGGCACCGGGTGGATGGCAAATTCTCTTATGATGCAGGAAGGGATCCTAATTTTAAAATTGATGAAAGTAATTACCTGATACATAATATTCGTGGAACCTTTATAACAGGAGGGATTGGATATAAAAAAGATAATAACCTGAAGAGAACATGGTCTGTGAAGTTTAACAGACCGCTCATTGTTCCTACTATAAAGCAATCCTATGGAATTAATATGTACAATGTTAAGATCCCGACTACCATAACAGAACCTGATAGCACTATAAAAGATATCAACATAGTGTATAATACTGGTGATATCTATTATGCAAAAACCTTTGCTTTAAGTCCTGAAAAAAAATCAAAAATCCACCCGGCATACCTTAGTCTTTCAAGTATGATAACAAGAGTTAATTATTTAGATAAACCATTTATGAGTGCGGATAGTAATGTAGGATACAGGAATAGGCTATCACTATTCGGTGCCATCTCTATTTCAAAAAACAATTACTATCTGGCCAATTACTACTACTCTTTTGGTAAGACAGAAAATATACCTTACGGACAATTCATTCAATTTACAGGAGGCTATGAATTTGGTAACTATTATAACAGATACTATCTTGGTTTTGAGACAGGTATGGGGGATTTTATTAATATGTTGGGGTATTATAACGTGAGACTTGAAGTTGGTTCTTTTATTAAAGAAAACACAGGCAATTTAAGCCAGGGGGTTTTGAATATTAAAGCAAACCTTGCAAGTAGATTATATCACGTAAAAAGAGCCCGGATCAGGAACTATGTATATTCCAGTTATACTCTTGGTTTCGACAGGCTTCCAGGTGAAGGGATACTCCTTAATTCTAACCAGGGATTGGAAGGACTTGATAATAATGATCTCAAAGGACTAGAAAGGCTGGTTACTCAGATTGAATCAGTGGTATTTACTCCGTGGTATGTTTATGGGTTTTCATTTGCAGTTTATGCATTTGCTAATATCAGTACCTTGGTTCCTCAAAAAGAGAATATCTTAACAAGTAGATATTATGCAGGATTTGGCTTTGGGCTAAGGATTAAAAACGAAAACCTTGTTTTTGAAACACTTCAGCTTCAACTGGCTTTTTATCCAGCCTCTCCCCCAGGAGCTGATTCGTTTAATTTTTCTTCTTCAGGAATATCAGAATATGATATTGATGGTTTCTTTGTTGCCAGGCCTGGTGTTTACTCCTTAGAATAATTTAAAAAATTTCAATAATTTCATGACTTATTCCGTTGAAAGTATATTTATCTCCTGCTTTTAAACCATATATAGTTTTATATAAAGGGACTGCAGGTGAAATTGCGTAATAAATATTACCATCCAGCTCAATTTTACCTAAACCCACAGAAATGAATAATCGTTGTGTCTTTGTATGAATAAGGGCTCCAAATTCAACTTTATCAGACTGTCTTAGGGGTAATAATTTGTTCAGGGTATTTATTTGTTCAACCGCCTTCTCTAATTGTTTTGCATGCAAATCTCTCTCTCTTAACAACTTATTTCTGTATGAATCATATCTATCTTTTGGTTGTCCGTATTCATTTGCATTTCTCTGAGCATCTTCCATAGCTGATTTTGCATGCTCCATCATTTCATTTTGCTTGTTAATACAATGCTCAATTAACCTATGTTTTATTTCAATATTGCTCATAACTCTGTTTATCAACTCCATATAAAGATAAAAAAAACAAATGTATATTTCCAAAATTTCTTTTCTTTGTTATTCAAAAGTGTAATTATGGATGAACAAATTAATGATGCTTCATACAGCAAACATGTTATTGAAACCCTGACTGTAGCAAATGAATACTGTATGTTTATTGAAAAAGCACATGAGTATTCTAAAAATGATCTCATTTACTATTTTAGTAAAATCCTCCCTTTACTTTACCTTAAAGGTTCACTACTACCTGATATTGAGGCAGAATATCCTGAAGCAAACGAAAGATATGTAACAGAGGAGAACTGGGAGATAATATTCAATGATTTACAGGAAAAACTAAGCAAAGAAGATAAATTCTGGTATATAAACGAAAAGGAATTTATTGATAACGAAATATCCAAAGGAAGTATATCTGAATGCCTAACAGATATTTATCAGGATTTGAAAGATTTTATTATGCTTTACCAGAAGAACTCTGTTTTTGCAAAACAAAATGCAGTAAAATCATTTAGATACCTGTACATGGTTAACTGGGGATATAAATCATTGATTGCCTTGAAAGCACTTCATTCTATTAAGTATCCTGATATAAACACTCTGGATCTATCTGCCATTTAAATCAATTTGTTTAATTTCCATCTTTTTCTTCTCAAAAAGGCAAAAGATTAATACATTTGCATGCCTTTATTTAATCTAAATAACAACTAAATGACAAGCCTTAGAGACCTGAAAGAAGGTGAAAAAGGGATTATCACTAAAGTCAAAGGGCGTGGAGCCTTTAGACGTAGGATAATTGAGATGGGCTTTGTCAAAGGGAAAGAAGTTACCGTAATTAAATCTGCTCCTCTTAAAGATCCTGTTGAATATAAAATAATGGATTATGAGGTATCCCTGAGAAGAAATGAAGCACAACTTATAGAGATCATTACTCCTGAAGAAGATAATAAGAAATCTACCAGGATCAGATTTAATGGTATCATTGATTCTCAAAAACTTAAGAAAAAAGCCAGGGAGAAAGGAAAAATTATCGATGTAGCCCTGGTTGGTAATCCAAATTCAGGAAAAACTTCCATATTTAATATAGCATCTCACTCTAAAGAACATGTAGGAAATTACGGTGGAGTAACAGTTGAAGCAAAAACAGCCAGATTTAAGTATAATGGATATACTTTCAATATAACCGATCTTCCCGGAACATACTCATTATCAGACTATAGTCCTGAAGAATTATTTGTCAGAAAGCATCTGTTTCATGACATGCCAGATGTTGTGATCAATGTACTTGATGCCTCAAACCTGGAGAGAAATCTGTATCTCACAACACAGCTTATTGATATGGATATCAAAGTGGTTATAGCACTGAATATGTTTGATGAATTAACAAGCAAAGGAGATGTTTTCGACTATCAATCACTTGGTAAGATGTTGGGTATACCTTTTATTCCAACGATAGGATCCAGGAAATTTGGAAACAAAGATTTATTTCAAAAGGTAATTGATGTATATGAAGATAGAGATCCTATTCTCAGACACATCCATATTAACTATGGATATGATATTGAGGCCTCTATTAAAAAAATTCAGAATTTAATCAGAGAAAACACTTCATATTCGGATAGTATATCAGCAAGATATTATGCAATTAAGCTACTTGAAAAAGACAAATCCACGAATTTTAGTATTTCCCGTTTCGAGAATTATAAGAAAATAGAAGAACTTGTACAACAGGAAATCAAACAGTTGGAAAACATTTACCAGCAAGATACAGATTCTCTGATCACAGATTCTAAATATGGATTTATTGCTGGTGCATTAAAAGAAACTCTATCACCATCGAAAAAGCAGTTAAATACTAAAAGCAAGAAGATTGATTTCTTTTTAACCAGCAAATATCTCTCATATCCTTTTTTCATACTGTTTATGTGGCTAATGTTTGAAACAACATTTCGTGTGGGTCAATTTCCTATGGGCTGGATTGAGCAATTCATAGCTTTCCTGGGTGCTAAAGTAGGTGGTGCAATGCCTGATTCTATCTTAAAAGACCTGATCCTGGAAGGTATTATCGGGGGTGTTGGTGGTGTCATAGTGTTCCTTCCAAACATATTAATTCTATTCCTTTTCATTGCTCTGATGGAAGATACAGGATATATGGCAAGGGTTGCTTTTATCCTGGATAAACTCATGCATAAGATCGGCCTTCATGGAAAATCATTCATCCCTCTGTTAATGGGATTTGGATGCAATGTGCCTGCTATTCTTGCTACAAGAACAATAGAAAGTAAAAATGACAGATTTGTCACCATGCTTATAAATCCATTCATGTCATGCAGTGCAAGATATCCTGTTTATGTGTTGTTTATAAGTGCTTTTTTCGAAACCTATCAGGGCCTGATACTTTTTGCACTTTATTTTGGAGGCATTCTTATGGCAGCATTGATGGCATTTATTTTTAAAAAGACCATGTTCCGATCAGATGAGATTCCATTTGTGATGGAACTACCTCCTTACAGAATGCCAACTCTACGGTCCACCATACGACATACATGGTTTCGTGGATCTCAGTACTTAAAAAAAATGGGAGGTACCATCCTGATTGCTTCTATACTGATCTGGCTGCTGGGTTATTTCCCACGAAATGCCGGACTTTCAGAGAATTATAACAGCATGATTGGTGAAACAACGGCTAAATATAACACTGAGATTATTGCATTAAATGATGAAGTATCAAAAAAGCAGTTAATAAAAGAAAGAGATTCAATTAATCAGTTTTATGAGACAGAGAAAATTTTTATGCATCAAAAGCAATCCTATATTGGCAGGTTTGGTAGATTTATTGAACCCATCCTATCCCCTTTAGGTTTCGACTGGAGAATGGGAGTTAGTCTAACAGCAGGAATTGCCGCTAAGGAGGTTGTTGTAAGTACTCTTAGTGTCTTATATCAGTCTAATGACAACACAGTTCAAGGACTTACTAATAAACTTAAAGAAGAAACGCATTCAGCTAATGGCGATCCATACAAGATGACACCATTAATTGCTTTAACTTTTATGATCTTTATACTTCTTTACGTACCGTGTATAGCAGTACTGACAGCCATAAAAAAGGAAACTGGGTCATGGAAATGGTCTGCTTTCCTGGCATTATATACTACAACACTTGCCTGGGTAATGAGTTTCATCTTCTATCAGGTTTTCAGTATTTTTTCCTGATCACCTGAAGATTGCCCGAAGTATCCTTACAACAAGCAAAAGAAAAACAGCACCAACTACAGCAGTAATAATTAAATTAATGGTACTCATCTCAAAGCTAAAACTGAAAACATCGAAGACCAACCATTTACCTACAAAAGCTCCGAGAATCCCTATAATAATATTCAACAGGAACCCAAATCCCTTTCCTTTCATAATAAGACCTGCAAACCATCCCGCCACAAGTCCGACAAGAATAATATAAATTATTTCCATAATATGTATTTTAATTGGAGGTATTATCCAGACGATTTAACCCAATAACTGCATTTTCAAAATTTGCTTCTACCTCTAATACCTTATTATACCATATTCGTGCTTCAGCAGGATTACCCAGCAATTCATATGAATAACCCAAGTTAAACAAAGCTTCAGCATAATTCGGATCGATCTCAATCACTTCGATAAAATAATCTGTGGCAACATTAAAATCCTCGCGATAAACCAGATTTATATATCCAAGGTTATAGTATGCAAATTTGTTATATGGATTTATATCAATTAGCCTGTTATACATAGCTTCTGCTTCATCCAGCCTGCTATGTTCCTGAAAATAATAACCCAGAGAATAAAGAGCAGCCTGATTTTGCGGATCAATTTCAAGGGCTCGTTTGTAAAAATCTACTGTCATCGAATTTCCACGCTTTTCGTAAATGCCCGCTAATAATATAACGGGATCCAGGTATTCAGAATTCTTTTCAGAAGAGACAAGAAGATTTTTAATAGCTGTAGCAGTATCTCCTTCAAGAACTTTTACATATCCATAAAGAAAATAAAATTCAGCTTCATCAGGATTTAAACTTCTTCCCTGGCTAATATAATTAACAGCATCCTTTAGTTGTCCTGAAATAATTAGTATCCTGGCCATTCTTGCAAATGCCACATAATTGTTCTTATTAATAACAATTGCCTTATCTAAAGCTTCAACTGACTGTCGTAATTTATTCTGAACCAAATATATATCAGAAAGGGTAACAAAAAGATCAGAGTTATCAGGATTTAACTGTATCGCCCTGTTAATGTCCTTTAATGCATCATTTAAATTTTTATTTTCCAGGAAGTATCTGGCCCTTTCATTATAAAAAGCAGGATTAAGGCTATCGGATTTAATTCTATTATTGATCCTATCAATAGAAGTTGTGGTAGTATCAGTATTACTATCTTTCCCTGATCCCTTCTTCTCCCCTTTTGGAGTGCATGAAATCAGGAGTGCAAAAAACAATATTATGATATAGCTATTTTTCCAAACCATTCTTATTCTCTTTCTGCGGATAATTCAGTTCTAATCTTCAATTCCAGCTCTTCCGCTAACTCAGGATTGTCATACAAAAGCTTCTTCACTGCATCCCTTCCCTGTCCAAGCTTTGTCTCACCATAGCTAAACCATGACCCGCTTTTCTTAATGATATTATTATCAACCCCCAGATCTATTATCTCTCCCATCCTGGATATTCCTTCACCAAATAAGATATCAAATTCAGCTTTCCTGAAAGGAGGAGCCACCTTATTTTTCACAACTTTCACTCTGACCCTGTTACCTGTTGCTTCATCACCCTCTTTTATCTGGTTGATCCTGCGAATATCCAGCCTAACCGTTGTATAAAACTTAAGTGCATTACCTCCTGTTGTTGTTTCAGGATTTCCAAACATTACACCTATTTTTTCTCTAAGCTGATTGATAAATATACAAACGGTACCTGTTTTACTGATATTGGCAGTTAGTTTTCTGAGAGCCTGTGACATCAGCCTTGCCTGCAATCCCATCTTTGAATCTCCCATTTCACCTTCTATCTCGCTTTTGGGGGTAAGGGCAGCAACGGAATCTATCACTATAATATCAATTGCTCCTGACCTGATCAGGTTATCTACTATTTCAAGGGCTTGTTCTCCATTATCGGGTTGAGAAATAAGAAGGTTTTCAATATCAATACCCAGTTTCTTTGCATAAAACCTGTCAAATGCATGCTCCGCATCTATAAATGCTGCAATTCCACCTTTCTTTTGAGCTTCAGCAAGTGCATGTAACGCCAGTGTTGTCTTACCTGATGATTCAGGGCCATATATCTCGATTACCCTTCCCCTTGGTAATCCACCAATCCCAAGGGCATTATCAAGACTAATTGATCCTGTTGATATTGATGCTATATTTTCTATAGCTTCATCGCCCAGCTTCATAATTGCCCCTTTCCCGTAATTCTTCTCTATATTCCCGATGGTCAGATTCAATGCTTTAAGTTTTTCTTCTCTTACCTTATCGGTGTTCTCATTTGATTTTGACATATCAATATTTTTATAAATTATATTCTTTTAATATTTGACCCAAATGATCCTTGATTCTCACCTTATTGAATATTTTCTCAATAATTCCAGCTTCAGAGGGATTTCATTGCCATTTGCATCATTTCCTGAAAAATCAGGTGCCTTTTCACCAATTTTCAAACCCATAATATTATTTGTTTACCTCTTAATTACAAATATAATTATTAAAAATCGGCCTGCTTTTTATAATTAATACGATTTATTAACAAATGTCTCGCACCAGAAAAGGATTTTTTGATGCCCTGTCAATATATCTCTTGCAGGATGGGCATCCTGAAAGATTTACACCGTCTCTTTTTTTGTAGAATTATAATACTTACAATAGGCCTTTATGCCACATTCTCCGCATTTTGGATTTCTTGCGGTACACACATATCTGCCATGAAGTATCAACCAATGATGGGCAATATTTAAATATTTTTCAGGAATGTATTTCACAAGTTGTTTCTCAGCCTGCAATGGATTTTTCGCATTTGTCGTCAATCCAATACGCGCAGAAACCCTGAACACATGTGTATCTACAGCCATGGCTGGTATATCGAATGCAATTGAAGCAACCACATTCGCAGTTTTTCTGCCAACACCAGGTAATTCCAGAAGTTTATCCACATTTGAAGGCATCACCCCATTGAACTTATCAATGAGAGTCTTGGCCATATTGATCAAGTGCTTAGCCTTGTTGTTAGGATAAGAACAGCTTTTAATCTTATCATAAACTTCTTCCTGGGTCCCTTGTGACAAGGATTTTTCATCAGGAAAACTCTTAAAAAAATCAGGTGTTATCATATTAACTCTTTTATCAGTACATTGAGCTGAAAGAATAACAGCTACAATCAACTGATAAGGATTAATATAATCTAATTCTGTTTCTGCTGATGGGTTATGTTCCCTGAAATACTCAATACAAAGTTTATACCTTTCCCTTTTATTCATTTATCAAAAATAAAAAAGCTGCCTGAAAAGACAGCTTTAAATCAATAATTATTAACTTAATTGAGAATAAATTTTATAATGCCAGTCATCTGGCTTTTCTTAACAACCGATACTTTGCTATAATTTAGGATATTCTGAATAACACAATCGCTTGGTGATGCTCCAGACAAATCTTTTTCATTTTTTTCAGCAAATCGGTTAATAAAAGAATCAAGCGTAGAGGTTTTTTTCATTTAGTTGACGTTTGGTTAGAAATGAATTAACAATATCTAAACGCAAACTTCCAACTTTTATTACAATGAGTTTTAAAATATCTATTGCTAATTATTCACCCCCCATTAATCACTATTAATATATTATGGAGCAATTAATTAGCAACTTTGCAAAGATGCTGATTGTACTTCTAGGAAGTAAGAATTATGTTCTTTTCCTTAATAAGTTTTCTGAGATTTATCAAGGCATATCGCATTCTCCCCAAAGCAGTATTTATACTAACATCAGTTTGTTCTGCAATATCTTTAAAACTCATATCTGAATAATGTCTCATATAAAGAACTTCTTTTTGCTCAGGTGGCAAATACTCAATTAGTTCTCTGACATCTTTATGTATTTGATCAACTACGAGTTTTTCCTCTATTGATTTATCTGTTAGACCGATAGTATCAAAAATATCAAAATTGCTACTATCATTATCAATAACAGGAATTCTCTTTGACTTACGGAAATAATCGATAATCAAATTATGCGCTATACGCATGACCCATTGTATAAACTTTCCTTCTTCTTTATAAGAACCTGCTTTCATAGTATTGATCACTTTGATGAAAGTATCCTGAAAAATATCATCAGCAAGCTGCTTATCCTTTACTACCATAAGGATATACGCATATACTCTGTTCTTGTGCCGGGAAATTAATTTCTCAAGGCTGATCTGATTACCGTTCAAATATTCCTTGATTAGCTGTTTATCGCTAATTGTAGTGGCTTTCATGTGCCCTCCCTTTTCGTTAGTTAAGTTAAAAAGGGTAAATATTTAATCGATAAAAATCCTCCTGTAATTAAGGTTGTAAAAAAAGTATTTTATTTATTCAAATCTTGCTTTTTACAGCAATGATATAGCAAAGATAAGTATTAATTCAAAAAATGCAAAATATTTATAATATTTTTGCAAATACCATACCAGAATTTATTTATGTCTGCAAAAGCTGTTAATCATATAGAATCACCTGATCACATAATTGTTAAAGGTGCGAGAGTACATAATCTGAAAAACATTGATGTGCTTATCCCCAGGAATAAACTTACAGTTATTACAGGCTTGTCTGGCTCAGGGAAATCTTCTCTTGCTTTTGATACATTATATGCTGACGGACAAAGAAGATATGTTGAAAGTCTTAGCTCATATGCCCGGCAATTCCTGGGAAGAATGAGTAAGCCTGAAGTTGATTACATTAAAAATGTCTCCCCTGCTATTGCAATAGAACAAAAAGTAAATACACGTAATCCCAGGTCAACTGTTGGAACCTCCACTGAAATTTATGAATACCTGAAACTGTTGTTTGCCAGGATTGGCAAGACCTATTCTCCTATATCAGGCAATCTTGTTAAAAGGCATACTGTGTCAAATGTTACAGACTATATCTTTTCACTGAAAGAAGGTAGCAGAGTACTTATAATGTCACCTTTCAGGATCAAAGCAGGAAGATCGATCGCTGATCATCTCACAATAATTAAACAACAAGGTTTTACACGTTTATTGTTAAATGGCCAAATCAAAAAAATACAGGAAGAAAAAATTATTGATCCGGACAAGGACGAAACATTCATTATAGTAGACAGGCTTTTGATAAGCAATAACCATAAAGACGATATTGCAAGGATTGCAGATTCAATACAGACAGCTTTCTTCGAAGGTGATGGAATTTGTGTAATTCAGGATGAATTTAATGACAAGTCTGTCAGGCTTGAGTTCTCCAATAAGTTCGAACTTGATGGGATAACTTTTGAGGAGCCATCTGTGAACCTGTTTACTTTCAATAATCCTTATGGTGCCTGCAAAAGATGTGAAGGCTATGGAAGTATTATTGGGATTGATGAAGAGTTGGTAATTCCTAACAAAAGTCTTTCAATATATGATGATGCAATCGCTTGCTGGAAAGGTGAGAAAATGAGTGAATGGAAAGAAGAACTTATAATGAATGCTTATAAATTTGACTTTCCAATTCATAAGCCATATTTCGATTTAAGTAATGAGCAAAAAGAGCTTCTCTGGAGTGGAAATAAATACTTCAGCGGTCTTGAGGCTTTCTTCAGGCATATAGAAGAACAGATCTATAAGATTCAATACAGGGTTATGCTTTCAAGATACAGAGGGAAAACTATTTGTCCGGATTGCCACGGTACCCGACTCAGAAAAGATGCAAATTATGTTAAGGTTGCAGGTAAAAGTATAAGTGAACTGGTGATAATGCCGGTAAAAGAGTTGGCAGCTTTCTTTAAAAATCTCAAAATTAGTTCAACAGACCAGAAAATAGCAGGAAGGTTGCTAATTGAAATAAACAGCAGGCTTTCATTCTTGTCTGATGTCGGATTGGATTACCTTACCTTAAATCGGCTTTCAAACACATTGTCAGGAGGTGAATCTCAAAGGATTAACCTGGCAACTTCATTGGGAAGCAGTCTTGTTGGATCCATGTATATATTGGATGAACCAAGTATTGGGTTACATTCAAGAGATACAAACAGACTCATAAAAGTACTATATAAACTCCGGGACCTCGGTAATACAGTTATAGTTGTTGAGCATGACAGAGATATTATTGAAGCAGCTGATTATATAATTGATATAGGCCCTTTGGCAGGAAATTACGGAGGAGAGATAGTTTTCCAGGGAAATCTTAAGGAATTATTAAAAGAGAACGATGGACTGACTTCAAAATATTTACAAGGATCGCTTAAGGTCTTTCCTGAAACACAAAAGAGGAAATGGAAAGACTATATTGAAATAAAGGGAGCTCATGAAAACAACCTGAAATTCATTGATGTTAAAATTCCTTTGAATATTTCAACAGTAATCACCGGTGTAAGTGGGTCCGGGAAATCAAGTTTTATTAAAGGGGTGTTATATCCTGCATTAAAAAGACTCCATGGTGGCTTTGGAGGCAAAACAGGCAAGTTTAATTCAGTAGAGGGTGAAACAAACCTCATTGGTGCAATAGAGTTCGTGAATCAGAACCCTATTGGGAGATCGTCACGATCAAATCCAGCTACATATTTAAAAGCTTTTGATGATATAAGAAGTTTATTTGCGAGTCAGCAATTAGCGAAGATTAGAGCTTATAAACCAGGATACTTCTCATTTAATATTCCAGGAGGTCGCTGTGAGGAATGTGAAGGGGAAGGTGTTGTTAAGATTGAAATGCAGTTCATGGCTGATATATATCTTAGTTGCGATGTGTGCAATGGTAGCAGATTCCAATCAGAGGTGCTTGACATTCAATATCTTCATAAAAACATTTCTGAGATCCTTGATATGACAGTTAATGAAGCTGTTGATTTCTTTAATTCAGGAGGTAAACAATCAGCTGTTGAAAAACGAATTATCACCAAATTGAAACCATTACAGGATGTCGGATTAGGTTATCTCAAACTAGGACAAGCATCCAGCACATTAAGTGGTGGTGAAGCTCAAAGAATTAAGCTTGCCTTTTTCTTATCAAAAGGTGATAATGAGGTCCCTACCCTGTTTATTTTCGATGAACCAACAACAGGTTTACACTTTCACGATATAAAACATCTTTTAAAAGCTTTTGATGCTCTGATTGCAAAGGGACATTCAATTGTTGTTGTAGAGCATAATAATGAGGTAATCAATGCTGCAGATTGGGTTATTGACCTGGGGCCCGAAGGAGGAAATAAAGGAGGGTATTTGCTGTTTGAAGGAATTCCTGATGATTTAAGAGAAATTAAAGAATCTTATACAGGACAATGCCTTGCAAATAAATTGTAATTACATAAAAAAAACCACTCTCATGAGTGGTTAATTTATATTTTACTTTCAAAATTTTTCGATCAAAAAAAAAGCATTCCGGTATCGTTTATGTGGATTGATACCCGGAATGCAAAACCCAAATCTAATTAATTAGATTTTGCAAATTTAAATTGTTCATGATCAACAGTCAATTAGCAATAACACATATATTGATATCTGCATATTTACGTATACAACTACGTAAATACACGTAGTTAACCTTAATTTAGATTTTTATAATCCCATTCTGGATTGCGTAAATAACAAGCTCTGCGGTACTGAATATATTCAGCTTTTTCATAAGGTTATGTTTATGGGTTTCAACAGTTCTTATGCTAATGAACAATTTGTTGGCTATAATTTTATTACTATATCCTTCGCTAATATATTTCAGTATTTCCCTCTCCCTCTCTGAAAGAGGTATGTTCTGTAGTAGTTTTTTTTCTTTTTCAGACTTCAAATAGCTACTGAGAAATTTTTCTGAAACTATGCCTTTCATAAATTTCTGTCCGCTATGAACCAAATGTATTGCTTCAATCAATTCTTCGGTGCTGAAGTTCTTAGGAACATAACCATAAGCTCCTGCTTCAAAACCCTGGGTAATAAGTTCCTCATCAACATGAGATGTATAATAAACAACCTTGGCTTCCGGGTATTTCTCAGTTATAATTTTGGTAAGCTCAATACCTGAAGTTTCAGGAAGGTTAATATCCATAATGATCACATCAGGCTGAAGTTCATCAATCTTTCTCTGTGCATCTTTAGCTTCAAGTGCATATCCAACTACCTCCAGTTCAGCGTATGGCATTAATAATGCTTTTATACCCTTGATTACAACTTCATGATCTTCAACGATTAATAATTTGATTTTTTTCATAATAGTCTCCAATGACAGCAGGTTTAGTTATTATTTTCCCATGTAAATTTAGTATATTTCCTCTGTAAAAGTTTTATTTTTGTTTAAAATATGAAAAAACTATACTTAGAGCAGAGAACTTCCATAATGTTTTTATGAAGTCTGTGTATTGTTTTCATAATAAACATTATGTACGTTTGTTAATCCTTAGAAATATGCTATATGAATAAACTTGACATATCAGTATTACTGGTTGAGGACGACAAAGTATCTAAAATCTTATACTCTAAATTTCTCGACAGGATAGTTAATAAAGTTTTCCATGCTGATAATGGCATTGAAGGAATTAATATTTTTAAGGAACATAAACCTGACATTGTTCTTAGTGATATTATAATGCCAAAGATGGATGGTCTGGAGATGGCCAAAAAGATCAAAGAAATAGATGACTCTATTAAGATTATTTTGATTTCAGGCTATCAGGACACAGATTTTTTTATAAAATCCATAGAGCTGGGGGTCTCTGGTTACCTCTTGAAACCAATCGAGCAGGATAAACTGGTGAAGATCATTCATGATATAGGTACAAATATCCTGTTAAATAAAAAAATTAAAGAAACTGAGAAAAAATTCAAAGACCTGGCCGAACTTCTACCTGAAATTATCTTTGAAGCTGATTTAAAAGGGCGTTTTACTTTTATTAATAAGAAAGCACATAAAATACTTGGTTACACAGATAAGGAAATAGAAAAAGGCATTACCCTTCATAAAGTAATTCTTTCTGATCTTGAATCCATGAAAAGTATGGAGCAACTACTTAAGAATATGGACGGAGAGGTGCTGGATAAAGAAATTGAGATACACCTGAGAACAAAAACCGGAGAAACATTCCCTGCATTAATGTATGCCTCACCAATTATTGATTCACAGCAGACAGTAGGAATCAGAGGGGTTGTGGTGAACATCAGTAAGCAAAAACAGATTGAATATGAATTACAACGCCTTAACCTGGATCTGGAAAGTAAAGTTCAGGACAGAACCCTACTCCTAACTTCTGAAATAGAGGAAAGGAAACTGGTAGAATTAGCCCTTATTGAAAACCAGGAACGACATTTAGCATTATCCAATGCAACATTTGAGACAATTCTGATGGTTGAAAATCAAATATGCCTTGAATCAAACCAGGCTGCAAAAGAAATGTTTGCTTATTCCAATGATGAATTCCTTGGGAAAAATGTATTTGACCTGATCTCAAAGAATTATCACAAAGTGTTTCGGAAAGTATTCCTGGAAGATATGGATACAGCATTGGAAGTAATTGCACTAACAAAGGAAAATAAAAAGTTTAATGCCGAAATTCAATGGAAAAAATATAAATATAAAGGTAAAGAGGTGTATGTAATTGCGATCAATAATATTAGTATGAGGAAGTATGCTGAGAAACTCCTTAAACAGAGGATGCAATTTATTGAATTGATTAATAAAACATCCTCGGAATTTATCAGGCTGGATACTATTAAAATTGATCAGGGAATCAACACAGCTCTGCAGGAAGTATGTCGGTTCACTAAAGCTGACAGAGCATTTGTCTACTTGTGGAACATTGAAAGCAACACTTTTGAGCTTTCATATGAATATCACGAAAGAGGAGTGAGTCCACGAACCGAAACTATTCCGCAAATATCAACTTATGCTTTAAATCCTGCATACAACATACTGAAAAAAGGAGATAGCATACTTTATAATAAAAATGATATCAGTAAATTATTCAAAGGGAAAGATATAACACAAAAAATGTCTGGCTTTGATTTTGAATCCTCTCTTAAGTTCCCAATGCTTAATAGAAATTCACTAATTGGATTTTATGGCTTTGATTCAAATGAAAAGGAGTTTGAATGGAATAAAGAAAAGGTCAATGCTTACGAGATCACAGGTCAGATCATTGCCAATGCTATACAAAGAAAAAAATACGATGAAGAATTAATAAAAGCCAAAGAAAAGGCAGAGGAATCAGATAAATCAAAATCTACATTCCTTGCAAACATATCTCATGAGATACAGACACCTATTAAGGCAATTATCAGTTTCTCAAATATGATACAATCGCCTGAGTTAAGCCCTAACAGTAAAGATGAATTTTTGAACATAATCAATATTAACAGCCAGGCATTACTTAGCCTAACAAACGACATCCTTGAATTCACCAAAATACAATCGAATGTAATTAAGTTATTTAATATAAAATTTGACATCAATCTCTTCCTGGATGAAATGTATATGCTGTTTAATTCACTGAAATTAAAAAGGGGTAAAGAAGATATAGAGCTAAAAACAATAATCCCTGAGCCCAGATTACAATACATAGTATTTTCAGATCCATCCAGGCTTAAACAAATCTTTATAAATTTGATTGGCAATTCATTTAAGTTCACCTCAAATGGTTTTGTAGAATACGGATATGAGATCGTTAAGAATAATTCAATACGTTTTTTTGTAAGGGATACAGGTATTGGAATATCCAAGAAATATCAGAAACTAATATTCGACAGGTTTATCCAGGAGCCTAAGCCATTAAGTATTAAGAAAGAAGGTACCGGCCTTGGGCTTGCTATCACGCATAGCCTCGTAAATCTCTTAGGTGGTAAGATATGGGTTGAATCAGAATTGGGCAAGGGATCATCCTTTTATTTTGAAATTCCGGGAATAGTTTTCCAGGATACCGAAGAACACAAACAATTTATATGGGATAATAAGCAAATTCTGGTAATTGATGATGTTATCCAGGATTATATACAACTGGAAGAAATTTTAAATGATAAAGCAAAAATATTATACGTTGGCAACTCAAAGCAAGCAATAGAAATATGCAGAAGCAATAATTTGATCAATACTGTTTTATTATCCTGCTCACTGGTTGTCAGGGAAAAAGAATATATATTCGACAGCCTGAAAGATATTATTCCTTCTTTAAATATCATTTGTATGGCCGACAAAGACACTTCGGTTGAAGAACTCGAAAGAAAATGTAAGAAATATGATGAAATCATCAATAAACCAATTGATACTGACATTCTACTAAAGACCCTTGATAAATACCTTGGAAACAATGATTAAGAAGATCCTTGCATTTCCATTCCTTGCACTTGTTTATATATACAGGTATAGTATTTCACCGTTAACACCTTCTTCTTGCAGACATTTACCAAGCTGCTCTGAGTATACAATAATCGCCCTAAAGAAACATGGTGCAATCAAAGGAATATGGCTAGGGATAAAAAGATTTTCAAAATGCCATCCCTGGGGTAGCAGTGGGTTCGATCCTGTCCCTGATGAATTTCACTTCAAAAAAATCAACAAAACACCATCTGAAAAACAAAACAATTCTTAATTATTAATTCTTAATTAAAATATAGCCTCCAGGCTCAATTCCATTTTCCTCTATATACCCCGCATTTGTCTCAATCACATATTTGCTTGGACCATTGGATGGAAGCCCGTCTTCAGAAAAAGGAATAGTAAATTCATAAACTGAGATAATCCTCATTTTATTATCGATATAAATGATATCGAGTGACATCCTGGTATTTTGCATCCAGTAAGAGCGTTCCTGAGAATCAGGATAAATGAAAAGCATACCAACAGTATCCGGCATATTAAACCTATACATCAAACCTTTACTGTGCTCATAAGGCGTATCTGCCACCTCAACCCATAATACACTCAAAGTATCTTTGCCATTTGAGGAAATGAAATTAACCCTGGCCTCAAGTTTATATTTTTCTTTTGGAGTTAATTTGGTTTTATCTGATTCTGATGACTTGTAAAAGACGATAATCAGAGCTACAATCACAAAAACTAATATTACTATGGCAACTAATAAGTATTTCCTATTCATAATCACTCACCCGCATATTCAACAAAGTTTCTATCTGTCTCATAAAGCACTACCTGAATGTCGAAATCATTATTGATCCTCTCCCTGAGAATGTTCCATATTACTACAGCAATATTTTCAGAAGTAGGATTCAAATCCATAAAATCCTCTATATCAAGATTAAGATTTTTATGATCAAAGCGACCAATAATGTGTTCATCAATAATATTCTGAAGTATCTTCATATCCAGAACATAGCCAGTATTGCTATCAATATTTCCTTTAACCTTAACAATTAAATCATAATTATGGCCATGAAAGTTATCATTATTGCACACCCCAAATACATCTAAATTCCTTTTTTTATCCCAGGATGGATTATTTAGGCGATGAGCTGCATTAAAATGAGATTTCCTGCAAACAGTAGCTATCTTTGGTTTCATGATTGTCCTGATTTAGATTAAATATCCAGTATCCTTAATTCGGTTGGATGTGGCACACCTTTAAAATCCTCAATATATTTCTCTGAAATATGCTTAATACATGTATTTGCAGAGTCCACCCCCATATTTATAATATCATTCTTGACTTTTATATAAAACTTCTCACTCATTACAATTCTGTTCGATTTTGCTTTTGACATTAATCTGGCTGTCAGGTCAATATCCTGCCCATAATAATCATTAGCTCCTTTAAAAAATGTGATATTATAAACCTCTGTACAGTAATGTATTGACACCTTGCAATTTAAGAATGTATCGGGTATAGGATAGTTTTTAATATTATCAATTGTTGCAAAGATCTCTTCAAGCAAAGCCAGGTAATTATTAATAGATTCTTTCTTATGGAGTTCTTCATCAGGAATATACAGCATTAACTCATCCCCTATTCCCTTTACTACATT
>CAZDWF010000071.1:0-19257 GCA_964508895.1 uncultured Bacteroidales bacterium | reverse complement strand
TTCTTCTTGCATGCTTAATTTTCTCTTTTAATTTACTTTCCGCCCAGGAATTATTAGATAATCATAGAAATATTACTGATGGGCAGGGTCGCAAACAAGGCTACTGGAAGGTATTTGATGTGAACGGAGCCCTTAAATTTGAGGGGGCTTTTAAAGATAATATTCCTTTTGGGGAGTTTATATATTATTATCCCAAAGGAAACATCAGGGCGAGATCACTTATTTATAATAATGGAAATGAATCAAGGACAAAAATCTACCATGAGAACGGTAAAATTATGGCCACAGGAAAATATCTGAACAAGAAAAAAGATAGTATATGGCATTATTACAGTGATTTCGATGGGCTGCTTCTTTCTGAAGAAATTTATGAAAACAACATTAAAACAGGGTCATGGAGGAAATTCTTTCCTGATGGTTCGGTCGCTGAAACTATAACTTACTTCAACAATAAAAATCATGGCCCCTGGAGGCAGTATTTCCCTAATGGTAAGTTAAAACTTAAGGCTGAATATATTGATGATAAGCTGGAAGGTGTAATGACTATTTATCATCCTAACGGGGAAGTGAATATTTCAGGTAATTATGTGAATAATTTAAAGGATGGTGCCTGGATGTATTTTAACGATCATTTAGAAAATTTCAAAAGGGAAATATACGAGCATGGAAAGCTCAGGAAAACAGAAGACTATGAAACCATGTATGAGAATGAATAGATTATTTGAATTAGCGATTTCATTAACATGCTTGATTATATTATTCTCTTGGTTTTGTTGAATTGATCTTCAGGTATATTTATAAATATGCTTTGAGTTCGCTTAAGCTATCTATAATGTCTGCTCCATTGGGGAATCTGTCTGGAGCTTGATGTCCATACGAAACAAGTATTGTTTTGCATCCGAGAATTTCACCGATCTCAAGGTCATGCAAGGTGTCGCCAATGTATAGTATTTCGTTGTCATCAAGCTTAAGTTGCTCACGTATCAGTTTAGCTTTATCTGCCTTGCTGTGAGCAAAATGATCATCGGTGCCTTGTATCTGTTCGAAGAAATGGCCAAGTTGAAATTTGTCAATAGTATTTTGCAAATATTCGCTTTCAGTAGCAGATAAGATAATTTGTTTCAATCCTTTATCCTGGAAAAATTGAAGCATCTCTATGGCTCCATCGAATAAGTTTAATTTGTCAAGATTATCATAATAAATATCTATAAACTCTATGGCAGGAATATCAAAGGATTCTTTGCTGAAATCAAAGCCTGCTTTTGCGTAATACTTTTTTACAGGAAAGGTAAAGATCTGTTTATACCTTGCTTTAGATATTTCAGGAATCCCTCTTTCGGAAAGTAATTTATTTATACCCATCAGACAAATATCACAATCATCAAGCAGGGTTCCGTTCCAATCCCAAATTATTGCCTTTATTACCATAAGCTAAAAGTATATCCAGTGGAATTTTAAGTTATCTTCTTTATTATACTCAAGTGTTGGGAGTGGGAATTTAATAAATCCTACTACGTCCAGAAAGGCATTCCAGAATTCTGATCTGGTTTTAATTCTTGACAAATCAATTTCAGGTGCAAAGAAATATTGCCTGGTACGATTGAAATGAGGAATTGTGTTTCCATCAATCTGTGCAGGGTTGGTGCCGGCTCCAATCATGCCCCTGCCTCCATAACCCAATGAAAGACTTAGCCATTCGGGTAGTTTGCTATTTTTAAATATGAAGGATTTAATATTGAAAGATAACCAGTAAGTATGCCCATTGTAATCTTTCAGACTTTGTTGAATGAAGTTTTCTCCAAGTTGTTCAGGATTGTATTGAGCATACTCTGTAGTATGAAACGAATACTTTAGCATGATCTTTTGCTTTTTCCATATCAGTTGCTGGGAGATAAACATTAAAGATCCTGCAGTATTTGCAATTATATCACCCGTTGATGCCCCCCATTCTTTTGAAAAGCCATCAAATACCTCCACTGTGGTGAGAAAAAAGAATCCTAAAGAACCTCCAATCCAAATTGATTTCTTCTCATTCATACCTGTCCATCGAAATGCCAGATAACCTAAGCGGCCAATTTGATATGCCGTAGTTGCATGACCTAATTTATCAATCTGCATCCAGCCATCATTGTCGTTAATGAAGTGAAATGAACTTTGCTCGTATCCTTTATACCATAGATTATAAAGACCAATCATAGTGCCGGTATAAACAACACCGCTTGTGATAATTAAGCTATTTAATCTTTTCTTATTTAATGTATCAGGAAAATTATAGCGATCAAGCTGTGCAGAAGAAGGTTTACAGAGCATTAATGTGATTGCTGTGAGCAGATATATATAATACTTCTTTTGCACTCTGGTTTCGAATTAATCTATTTCATAATTTTTAATTTGTCCAGCGCTCTTTGATACTTTCTTGCATTGGATGCATGCTGTGCATTAGTCTTTGCAAAAACATGATATCCGCTAAGATCATCTCTGGCACAGAAAAAAAGATAATCATGATCTTCATTAGCTAAAACTGCATTAATAGATTCAATGGAGGGTGAACAAATAGGACCGGGAGGCAATCCGGTGTGTAAATAAGTGTTGTAAGGCGATTCAATTTTCTTGTGTACGTTCAGCACTCTTTTGATCCCATAATCGTTGAATGCGAAAATGAGGGTTGGATCAGCCTGTAAATACCAGTTGCGGTTTAACCTGTTGATATAGACTCCTGCAATTGTGGCTTTTTCTTCATTCCTTGCAGTTTCTTTTTCAACGATAGATGCCAGCGTTATTACTTCTATTGGGGTCATGCCTAGTGAATCGGTAAGATCATTCCTTTCCTTATTCCAGAAATTATTGTATTCCTGCTTCATCCTTTCAATAAATTGTTCTGCATTGGTGTTCCAGTATAATTCATAGGTGTTAGGAATAAAAAGTGACATCAATGTTTGATCGGTAAGTCCAAATTTTGAAATATAAACTGAGTCTGAAAGTAATGCCATCAATGAACTTGAGTCGGCTTCAATCTGCTTTCCGATTTTCCTGCTCAGATGTTCTTTCTTGGTTATATTGTTGAAAATAACTTTAACAGCTATCTGCTTTCCTGACCTAAGCATATTAATAAGCCTTTCATTGCTCATTCCATCTGTTACTATGTAATGGCCCGGTTTTATTAATTCAGGATATTCCTTTCTTTCTGCAACCCATTCGAATGTTTTTCTGTTAATAATTATCCCTTTTCCATATAATATTGATTTAACTTCTTCAAAGTTTGCTCCTGTCGGAATAAATATAGAAATGCTTTCCTGCTCATTAAGCCATACATTTGGTTTCTTTAATGCATTATAAATAAAAATACCTGCAATGATCGCAACAGCAATCAAAAGTAAAAGGATGGAAAAAATGATTCTACGCACTTTCGGAGGTTTTTTTTCAACGCGTCCATAGCTGTATTTAGAGTGATAGTAAGGCATATGATTAGTGGTTAGTGTTTAGTTCTTAATAGTTGCATGGTATATTCATCGTGCCATTTGTTGTTTATTAGTATCCAGTCTTTCTTTATTCCTGCAGATATAAAGCCTTTATTTATAAACAAAGCAAGACTTTCTTCATTGTTATCCAGGATGTTTGCATAGATTTGATGAAGGTCTAATTTCATAAAAGCATAATTGATCAGAATGTCAATTGCAATGGAGGCATAACCATTTCCTCTTTCTTCCTGTGAGATCATTATACCTATGCCAGCTCTTTTATTCACAGGATCAAAATCAAACAGGTCAACAGCTCCAATTGTTTTGAAGTCCTTATCTGTTTTCAAATCAATAATAAGTCTTAGTTGCTTATCAGAATATAAGTCATGCTTTGAATTTAAAATATACTGTTCCAGAATAAATCTTGAAAAAGGGATGACAGTATTACTTAAATGCCAGAGTTTGGAGTCATTTTCCCATTCGTATAAAACATCAACATCGAATGGTTCCATGGCACGTAAAGCTATGTTGTCTGACTTAAGCATTCAGGATAATGTTTAATGATAAACAAAAATACAATTTAAATTCAAATCTCTGTAGTGCCATCAAATACTTTACAGGCAGGACCTTCCAGGAAGATATTGCTTATCACTCCATTGCTGTCAATGAAATGCACTTTAAGATCTCCGCCGGTAGCCTTTATTTCAATGGGTGTTTTGATTAATCCTTTTAGATATGCAGCAACTGCTGTTGCGGTAATTCCAGTCCCACACGAAAGAGTTTCATTTTCCACTCCTCTTTCATAAGTTCTTATAAAAATACAGTTGTGCTTAACTTTAGCATAGTTGACATTAACACCTTCCGGCTGAAATCTTTTATCAAACCTAATGGCTCTTGCTTCTTCTGCAAAATCAGCTGTGTCAATATCCTCTTTAAATTTTATGTAATGCGGAACACCTGTATTTATAACCATATAATCATCTTTATCCTGGATTATTATCGGTTTAATAAGACTTACCTTTACCTGAGAACAGAGATCATTCATTTTTGTTATTATCTCACCATTATGAATGCTTCTTCTTGAATTAAAGGTATATCTCTCTTTGTTTTTATCGATATCATTTACAAATGCCACAGCACAACGTGCACCATTTCCACACATATCAGCTTCTTGTCCGTCGGAATTATAATACACCATCCTGAAATCATTTTCTTCATCCTGATCAATTAATATAAGTCCGTCAGCCCCAATGCCAAAATTTCGCTTACACAGTCTTGAAATGTCAATGGTATGATCATTGAACTTTAAATTACGATTATCAATCATGATAAAATCATTTCCGCTGCCCTGGTATTTACTAAATCTGATTGTCATATTCCTTTGAAACTGAATGTGATAATTTTAACAAAAATTAACTATAAATATACAAACTTGATTTTATTTTAACGTTACTTTAATATAAATTTTGCTAAACAAATATTATATAATCTTGTTAAATATTTGAATATGATAAAAAGAGTGTTTCTGTTCATAGTTGTTTTTATACTTGGAGGTATGGCTTTTGCTGTAATTTTTTTCTTGAGCAGTGGGAAAGAAAAAACTGCCACTGCCGATTATCCCGTTAAGGTACAGGAGCAAATCCCGGTTCATAATACGAGTTTTATGGAGGTTCCTCCTATACAGGGAACAGACTTTACAGAAGCTGCTGAACTTACTGTTGATGCTGTGGTACATATCAGGTCACAGTTCCTTAGAAAAAGTAGTATTTATGATGATTTTTTTGGGAGCTTGCGTGAGTATTTTGGCTATACTCATCCTGGCAACAGGGATTATCCTATTTCAGGATGGGGTTCAGGAGTGTTAATTTCAGGTGACGGATATATAGTTACCAATAATCATGTTGTTCAGGATGCAGAATTTGTTGAGGTTACTTTGAATGATAAAAGAACTTTTGAAGCGGAAATAATTGGCACAGATCCATCAACTGATCTTGCAGTGATCCGGATCAAAGCTGAATCGCTTCATTATATTGATTACGGTAATTCAGATGAAGTAAAGGTTGGTGAATGGGTACTTGCTGTTGGAAACCCATTTAATCTCACGTCTACAGTTACTGCAGGGATTGTAAGTGCAAAAGCAAGAAATATTAATATACTCGGCATTCAATCCGGCATAGAATCTTTTATACAAACAGATGCAGCAGTTAATCGTGGAAACAGTGGAGGAGCACTTGTTAACATCAAAGGAGAACTGATAGGTGTTAATGCAGCTATTGCCAGTAATACAGGATATTATACAGGATATTCATTTGCAATACCAGTAAATATTGTAAGAAAGGTTGTTGAAGACATACTGAGTTTTGGCGAAGTTCAAAGAGCATACCTTGGAGTGGTGATTCGTGAAATAGATAATGATTTTGCTGAAGAGATAGATCTTGAGAGCCTGAAGGGTGTTTATGTGGATGCAATATCAGATGAGGGAGGTGCTGAGCAATCAGGAATGGAAAGAGGAGATGTTATTACCCATCTTAATGGAATTGAGGTTAACAGCCTTTCACAATTGCTCGAAGTTCTCGGCCAACATCGTCCGGGTGATGTTGTTAGCGTGAAAATTCAAAGAGAAGGAAGACCAAGATATTTTGATGTAGAACTTAAGAATGAAGAGGGCAACACCAGCATTATTAAGAGTGAAGAGAAGTTTTACTCAGAAATACTTGGGGCTACATTGCAAAAGATTGCTACAGAAGATAAAAGGAGATTTATGATTGAGCATGGAATAAAAGTGATTGGGGTTCGTGACGATGGATTGCTTAAAAGAGGAGGCATACAAGAAGATTTCATTATCCTGACAATCAACGGAGAGAGTATAATTAACAAAAGCGATCTCAATAATGCATTGAGAACTGAAGAGGAATTAATAAGGATACATGGGATATATCCAAACGGAATGAGAATCACTTATGAATTTGGTTTATAAAAATATTTAGATTTTATAGATTTATTTACAATTTCTAAAATATTTATCCGTTAAAACTTTTGATATGGCTTATTTTTTCGTATATTTGCACGCTATTTTGAAAATTTAAGTTCTTCAAATAATTTATGTAATATAAGGATCAGAGAAAGGAGAATATGAGGCAATTAAAAATTACAAAGTCAATTACCAACCGTGAAACTGCATCCCTTGACAAATATTTGCAGGATATTGGAAAAGAAGAACTTATTACCGCAGAAGAAGAGGTTGAATTAGCGAGAAGGATCAAGCAGGGAGACCAGAGAGCACTCGAAAAGCTTACTAAAGCCAATTTAAGATTTGTTGTATCTGTTGCCAAACAGTATCAAAATCAGGGCTTAAGCTTACCGGATCTGATAAACGAGGGAAATCTTGGATTGATTAAAGCAGCAAAGAGGTTTGATGAAACCAGAGGTTTTAAGTTCATATCATATGCAGTTTGGTGGATAAGACAGTCAGTTTTACAAGCACTTGCCGAACAATCACGGCTTGTTCGTCTTCCACTTAACCAGGTTGGATCTTTAAATAAGATCAAAAAGGCATCTTCGAAATTTGAACAGCAAAATCAGCGTCCACCATCAGTTGACGAAATTGCCGAGATGATGGAGGTGCCAGAGTATAAGATAGATAAGGCCATGAAGATTACTACAAAGTATGTCTCCATGGATGCACCTATCACACCTGATGATGATACCAAATTCCTGGATATTTATATGAATGATGAAATTCCTAATACAGATTCTACTCTTATGAGAGAATCTCTGAACAAGGAGATACAAAGATCATTAGCAACTCTTACCGATAAGGAAAGAGATGTAATTAACCTGTGCTATGGAATAGGAATGAATCACGGATTAACACTTGAAGAAATTGGAGCCAAATTTGACCTTACCCGTGAAAGGGTGCGGCAAATAAAAGAGAAAGCTATAAGAAGGCTCAAACACACTTCAAGGAGTAAATTGTTAAAAGCCTATTTGGGTGAATAACTTACTAACAAAAACCACTGCATTTTAAACAGTGGTTTTTTTTATTACCATTTTTTTTATATTTGAAAGGAAGAATTAATCAATAGTCATATCTATAAAACCGCAGGAAATGAAAAAACCAAATGAAAATAACCTTGAAGCCCACTTTAATGGTGCTTTAAATTCCTGGAAAGAAGATGAGAAAGCCGGATTTGAATTTGTTGATATTTTAGGAAAACTCTTTTACGACAATTCAGTAGAACTCATCTTTTTCAGAAGCCAGCTGATCGACCGTAGTGCTAGTGTTATTCTTAATAAACACTCATATGCCAAAACATATATTGGAAAGAAATTGAATATCAGGGATAGCCTTGATATTGCCAGAGCCATCATGGCCCAGGATTATGAGCATGCAAGAATTGATGTTGGAAGATTGAATTATGAATGGACTGAGGAAAAGGATAATTTCAAAGATGTTAATGATTTTATTGCAAAGAAATTTGATGGTATAATATTAAAAGAAGCACCATACAACAAAGCCCGGGATGTTGTTTTATATGGCTTTGGACGTATTGGAAGGTTGCTTCTAAGAGAATTTATTATCCAGGGAAATGGGGCTCAGTTAAGGGTAAGAGCTGTTGTTACACGCAAAGTTGCTGCAGAAGATATTTATAAAAGAGCATCATTGGTCCGCCACGATTCCATTCATGGACCGTTTCGCGGAAATGTGCTTGAAGATCCTGATAATATGACCATCATTGTTAATGGACATGTTATTAAGATGATGGAAGGTAGCACTCCTGAAGAAATAGATTACGAAGCTGAAGGAATACGTGATGCTATACTTATTGATAACACAGGAATATTTCGCGACAGAGAAGGATTAAGCAGGCATCTGAAGTCAAAAGGTATTAGTAAAGTTCTTTTTACAGCTCCTGCAAAAGGTGATGTTCCAAATATTGTTTACGGTATAAATCAAGATGATTTCAGTCCTGATTCTGAAAATGTATTTTCAGCAGCATCATGTACAACAAATGCCATCGTACCAAGCCTTTATGTTATCGAAGAAACCCTTGGGATAGAAAAGGGACATATTGAAACAATTCATGCATATACTAACGACCAAAACCTTATTGATAATTATCATAAGAAACCCAGAAGAGGAAGGGCCGCTGCATTAAATATGGTTATCACATCGACAGGTGCTGGAGCTGCAGCAGAAAAAGTGCTACCTTCACTGAAAGGTAAACTCACGGCAAATGCAGTCCGTGTTCCTACACCAAACGTGTCTCTGGCAATACTTGCACTAACTGTTAAAAAGGGAACCAGTAAGGAAGAACTTGATGAAATTATGAGAAATGCTGCTTTGAAGGGAAAACTTGTTGAGCAGATCAGATACTCTGCATCAACCGAATCTGTATCCAGTGACTTCATAGGTGATCCGGTAACAGCCATTTATGATTCACCTTCTACACAAGTATCGGCTGATGGAAAAAATATTATACTCTATCTTTGGTATGATAATGAGTTCGGATATAGTATCCAGGTCTTCAGACTTGCAAAACATATCGGAAAAGTAAAAAGATATCGCTATTATTAGGATTACCATGTAAAAGTAAACAGGGTAGTTTGTTCTAAGATTACCCTGTTTGTTTTTTTTAATCCAATAGGAAATTCAATTCGCATTTCCATGAGTTTAATTTTATTTGACGGATGAAATATTTTTATAATGACTAAGACAAAGTACATATTCGTTACAGGAGGTGTTTCCTCTTCACTGGGAAAGGGGATTATCTCTGCATCACTTGCAAAACTTTTACAAGCAAGAGGATTCTTTACAACAATTCAAAAGCTTGATCCTTATATTAATGTGGATCCTGGAACATTGAATCCATATGAGCATGGAGAGTGTTATGTTACTGAAGATGGGGCTGAAACTGATCTGGACCTTGGCCATTATGAAAGATTCTCAAATGTTCCTACTTCCCAGGCAAATAATGTTACTACAGGAAAAATCTATCAAACAGTAATTGATAAGGAAAGAAGAGGTGATTATCTGGGTGAAACAGTTCAGGTTATCCCGCATATCACTGATGAAATTAAAAGATGTATACAGATACTGGGAGAAACAGATAATTATGATTTTGTTATTACAGAGATTGGAGGTACTGTAGGGGATATTGAGTCATTACCTTACATTGAGGCTGTGAGACAGATGAAAAATGAGATGCTTCATGATTGTGTGGTGGTACACCTTACACTTATTCCATATCTTGCCGCAGCTCAGGAATTAAAAACCAAACCTACTCAAAATAGTGTTAAAACATTACTTGAGTCTGGAGTGCAGCCTGATTTATTAGTTTGCAGGACGGAAAAACATCTTGCCGATAACCTTCGTCAAAAGATATCTTTATTCTGTAATGTACCGAAAAGTGCAGTTATAGAATCTATCGATGCCAAAACAATTTATGATGTTCCCGTATTGATGAGGGAAGAAAAACTGGATGTGGAAGTTTTGAAAAAACTAAATGTCCCTATACAGACCTACCCTGATATTTCAAACTGGGAAGATTTTCTGCATAAGCTGAAAAATCCGAAAAACGAGGTAACTGTTGGATTGATAGGAAAATATGTTGAGCTGAAAGATGCATATAAATCTATACTGGAATCTTTCGTTCATGCAGCAGCAGTAAATGAATGCAAAGTGAATGTGAGATCGATTCACTCTGAACATCTTACACCTGAAGATGTTGAAGGTAAACTCCAGGGCTTAAATGGTATCTTAGTAGCTCCCGGATTCGGAACAAGAGGAATTGAAGGAAAGATCTCAGCAGTAAAATATGCACGTGAGAATGAAATTCCTTTCCTTGGAATATGCCTGGGTATGCAATGTGCTGTGGTTGAATTTGCCCGCAATGTTATTGGGTATAAAGAGGCTCATTCAACAGAAATCGATAAGGCTACTCCATACCCTGTTATTTCTCTTATGGATGAGCAAAAGAAGATCACCGATATGGGTGGAACCATGAGGTTAGGTGCGTATCCCTGTAAATTAGTTAAGGGAACTATGACTGCAGAGATATATGGAGTTGAAGAAGTGAAAGAACGGCACAGACATCGTTATGAGTTTAATAATGAATATCTGAGCAACTTCGAGGAAAAGGGGATGGTAGCTGCAGGTATTTATCCTGATAAAAACCTGGTTGAGATAATCGAGATCCAATCTCATCCGTGGTTTGTTGGTGTGCAATTTCATCCTGAATACAAAAGCACAGTAGCAAATCCACACCCTCTTTTTGTTGATTTTATACGTGCTGCCATAGAAAATAGTAAAGAATAAAATGATTTAGCATATTCCACCTTTCCTAATTTAAGGAATTGGATTACCTTTGCTTTCCTAAAAAGAAAATTCATTGAGATGAACCGGAACACTATTATAGGCCTGCTTTTAATTTTTGGAATATTTATCGGATGGAGTTTGCTGATGCAACCTTCTGCTGAGGAAAAGGCAAAGCAACAAAGAGAACAGGATTCACTGAATGCTATAAGGCAACAGGAACAAATTGACCGACTGAACAAGCAAAAAGCAATAGCAGCAGTTCAGGATAGTATAGATGCATTGTCTGCACAAGAACAAACGGCATCTGCCCAGACACAAGAGATTTTTATTACAGATTCCGTTCCTGAAAACGAATTCATCACGATTGAAAATGATGTTCTGAAAATAGTACTTTCTACAAGGGGAGGCCGGATATATTCGGTAGAACTGAAAGAATATGTCACTTTCGACTCATTGCCACTTATTTTATTTGATTCCGATTCATCTGCTTTCGGACTTCAATTCTTTATGCAGAATAAGATGGTATTCACTAATGATCTGTTTTTTGAACCACTGTTTAATGGGGAACGATATACCGATGATAAGGTATTAGTTGAAACTACTGATCCTTTAGTATTCTCTATGCGATATAACCCAGACAAATCAAGTCCATCTTCACAGAGATACATTGAATACGTCTATACTATTAATCCTGGCAACTACATGATTGAATTTGATATCAACCTTGTTGGTATGCAGGATCAGATTGGAACAAAGGGAAATATTATTGATTTATTCTGGAGTGCAAATTTAAGGCTACAGGAAAAAGCAATCGACCGTTTTAACGGGTCAACTATTTATTATAAATTGTATAAAGGAGATGTTGATTATTTATCAGAAACAAGTGATGATGAAGACTCATTTACCGATAAACTTAAATGGGCATCATTTAAACAGCATTTCTTTAGCTCAACATTAATTGCCAGCGAATATTTTGTAAACCCGGTGATGAAAACGTTTACTTATCCTACACCGGTGAATCCAAGATACCTGAAAACAATGGAGTTGACCCTGGGACTTCCTTTTGGAAAGGATGCCAATCAGCATTATGATCTTGAGTTCTACTTTGGCCCGAATAAGTATAATGTGATGAGGGCTTATAAACTTGACCTTGAAAAACAAATTCCTTTGGGTTGGAGTTTTTTCCTTATGCAGTGGATCAACCGTTATGCAGTAATTCCTGTATTTAACTTCCTGGGAACTTTTGGATGGAATTATGGAATTATTATTCTTGTCCTTACCTTACTTTTAAAACTTGTCCTTTTCCCGATTGCTTACAAAATGTATAAGTCAACTGCGAAAATGAGGGTTCTTAAACCTGAAATCGATGAGCTGGGAAAGAAATTCCCCAAGAAAGAGGATTCAATGAAAAAGCAACAGGCCACCATGGACCTGTATCGAAAGGCAGGTGTTAATCCTATGGCAGGATGTGTTCCCATGCTGTTGCAGTTTCCGATCCTTATTGCCATGTTCAGGTTTTTCCCATCATCAATAGAATTGCGGCAACAATCATTCCTATGGGCAACGGATCTTTCAACTTATGATTCAATATTTACTCTTCCATTTAATATACCTTTTTATGGGGATCATGTGAGCTTGTTTACACTCTTAATGACAGTGTCAACAATATTGTATACACGTGTTAATAATCAGATGATGGGTGCCACAAGTACTCAAATGCCTGGTATGAAAACAATGATGTACCTCATGCCAGTTATGTTCCTGGGGATATTTAATAATTATGCAGCTGCATTAAGTTATTATTACTTGCTTGCGAATTTGATCACCTTCGGACAAATGTTTATTATTCGCAAAACCATTAATGAGAAGAAGATCTTAGATAAGATACAGGAACGCAGGAAACAACCGAAGAAAAAATCTGGATTCCAGAAAAGACTTGAAGATGCTGCCAAGAAAAGAGGATATAATCCCAATCAGAAAAAGAAATAATTGATTTTATTACTTTAGCACAGTTTTTGCTTGATTTTATGAGTTTTAAGATAATCGATCGACAAACCGGATTATATATTAACACATGAAGAAGTACTCTGTTACTTTTGTACTATTATTGGTCTGTTTCGCTGGATGGTCTCAGGTAGTGATAGTAAAGGATGAGATTACAAGAAAACCAATAGAAAACGTTGCTGTTTATGATAAGAACAAATCAATTGCAGGATTAACGGATAAGGATGGTAAAGCCTATCTTCCAAAGGCAGAAGAATCTGATACCATCATTTTTCAGCACCCTTCCTATAATATTTTTGTTATTCCTTACAAAATCCTGAAAAAAGATAGAACTGTTTATTTATCCAGGAAGTCAGTTAAGCTAAATGAAATTGTGATCTCTGCAAATAAATGGGAGCAGGAAAGAACAGAAGTCCCAAATAAGATACTCCGGCTTGATACAAAAGCAATCGCTTTTGATAATCCACAAACTACAGCTGATCTACTTGCAGAATCCCACCAGGTTTTCGTACAGAAAAGTCAGTTGGGTGGAGGTAGTCCGATGATAAGAGGATTCTCTGCAAACTCCCTTCTCATCATTGTTGATGGTGTGAGGATGAATAATGCAATATATCGTAGTGGCAACTTGCAAAATGTTATTTCTATTGATGCAAATTCGATAAGTTCTGCCGAAGTAATATTCGGGCCAGGATCTATTATTTATGGTAGTGATGCACTTGGTGGAGTTATGGATTTTCATATGCTAAATCCTGAATTATCAAAGTCCGGAAGGATGGAATTCTCAGGAAATCTTATGTCACGTTACTCAAGTGCTGACAAAGAGAAAACCGGGCATATTGATTTTCAACTTGCCTTGAAAAAATGGAGTTTTCTCACAAGTATCACGTCCGGCTTTTTCGACGATCTTATGATGGGTGCAAGTAAACATGATGACTATCTGAGAAAACATTATGTAAAGAGGATAGATGGCAAGGATGTTATGATAGATAATGAAAATCAACGTTTGCAAAAATTTTCAAGATATGATCAGTTTAACCTGATGCAAAAAGTAAGATTTAAGCCAAACAGGAAGATTGACCTAACATATGGTTTTTATTATTCAGGAACTTCAGATATTCCACGATATGATAGATTAATACAATATAAGAATGATAGCACCCTTGAATATGCACAGTGGTATTATGGTCCTCAGAAATGGATGATGAACTCTCTGCAATCAAGGTTATCACTATATAATAAGATCTTTGATGAGCTAAAAGTTGTTTTTGCTTACCAGGATTACGAGGAAAGCAGGTATTCCAGGAAATTTAACAATGATAATCAGAAAATACAAACAGAGAAGGTGAAGATTTATTCAGCAAACCTGGATTTTGACAAAAAGCTTGCATCTTCATCCTTCCTGTATTATGGTATTGAATCTGTACTGAATAATGTGAACTCAAGTGCATATAATAAAGACATTGTTGATGGGACCAAGACTCCTTCAGGTACAAGATATCCTGACGGCAGGAACGATTATCTTACTATGGCAGCATATCTGAGTTATAAGATTAATTTCACAGATAAATTCACAGCCATAGCTGGAGCAAGATATAGCTATGTATCATTAAGTTCAAGTATTCATGATACATCCTTTTACCACTTTCCATTTAACAAGATTGACATTAACACATCTGCACTGAATGGTAGCCTTGGCTTTACTTTAAGACCAAGAACAGGATGCCAGCTCAACCTGAACCTTTCATCAGGATTCAGAGCGCCAAACCTTGATGATATCGGAAAAGTTTTTGATTCTGAACCAGGCAATGTGATGGTTCCAAATAAAGACCTGAAACCAGAATATGCTTATAATATTGATATGGGTTGGATACGGCATTTTGATAACAAGTTAAAATTTGAGCTGGATCTGTTTTATACTTTCCTGCTTGACGCAATGGTGAGAAGGCCTTTCACTTTTAATGGAAAGGATTCTATAATGTATGATGGTGAGCTTAGCCGTGTTGAAGCCCTGGTAAATGCAGGAAGAGCCACTGTATACGGAGGGAGCTTTGCTTTTGATGTTAAGTTAAACAGGATGTTTTCTTTTATCTCATGTATTACATATACCAGGGGAGAAGATGAAGATGGATATACACTCAGGCATGTTGCACCTTTTTTTGGAAATACTACTTTACGATATTTCAATAAAGGTATCAGGATTGACCTGTATGCAAATTATAATGGAAAGATCACTTATAAGGATCTTGCACCTTCGGAAAGGAATAAACCACATATCTATGCAAAAGACAAAGATGGAAACCCGTATTCTCCTGCATGGTGGACAATGAATCTTAAGACTTCCTATCCTCTTACTGATATTTTTACTTTGGATTTTGGAGTTGAGAATCTGCTTAATGTGAGATATAGACCTTATTCATCTGGAATAGTTGCTCCGGGAAGGAACGTATTCCTGGTTTTAAGAGCTCGCTTATAAATACAATATCAACAGAACCCATTACAATTGCAATGAATTTATAAATGATAATTTCCTAAAAGAAGCCTGTATGGCTTATTTGATCCTGGCATAAGCTACTGGGGGCTGCATGGAGTCATCAATTTTCAGTTCAATAATGTCTTCGTAGTTTTTTAGCATTCTGGAGAGCCTTCCATACTTAATGTCATTTCTTCTAAGGTATGCACCAATTTTTGCAAGATTTGCCCATCCTGTATCATCGGCACACTTGGTAATAGCTTCTTTAAGTATTTCATGTAAATCGGATTTATCCATAATACTTTTATCTTTTGTTTTTATGTAAAAGATTAAGAATAAACAAATTGCCTTATAAAGTTACGAAAAAAATGAATGATTGTCAACTGACTCACCAGATTACAAATCATAAATTATAAATTACAAATTCCAAGCAAGCACCAAAATACAAATCTAAAGTTTCAAAGGTGGAAAATGCTAACTTTCGCACCTTTGGGATTTAATTATTGTGATTTGTTATTTGCTTGGAATTTGTAATTTGAGTTTTGGTGCTTAAAGAAAGGGTTCTTCTTACTTTTTTAGTAAATTGACAATATCAATAACCTGAGTAATCAGGAATTCACTTCCATCATTATCAATTACAAAATCAGCTCTTTCAGATTTCTCCTCATTATTCATCTGCATCTTCATCCTTCTCCGGATTTCCTTCTCGGATAAATAACTTCTGTTCTTTACCCTTTTAACACATATCTCCTCAGGACAAGAAACAGTTATCACATAATCAAACAGGGTGTTAAAATTGCTTTCGAATAAAAGAGCAGATTCATAAGCACAAATAGGATTGTCAGACAGCTTTTCGGTCCAGCTAATTAGTCTTTCTTTTACCAATGGGTGAATTATGCTATTGATCTTTTGAAGATTGATTTTACTTGTAAAAACAATTTCTGAAAGCTTATGAAAATCTACTTCACCATCCTGATTAAACACTATTTCCCCAAATTCATTTTTTATTTCTTGTTTCAAATCATCTCTTTGATATAATTCCTTCGCCTCTGTATCTGCATTAAACACAGGTATACCTATCACCTCCATAATTTTTGCAGCTGTGGTTTTGCCACTTCCAATTATTCCGGTAATTCCTAATTTTATCATTATTTCAGGATAATATAGTCAACGGTGGATGGCTCTATCTTTAAAATCTTAACATATGGTGGGTGCTTGACCAGCTTAACTTTAACCCTGTTTTCTTCTTTGCTGATAGCCGCATCAAAATCAGCACTTAATTCAAACATTTCTTTGTTTACCTTTTTAAAGTCCTTTAATGCTACCATGTATAAGATCTCAACCTCTTCAGGAAAGGTTCTGATGCTATATCTTTCGTTCAGGTAACGATCACTAATCGTAACCTTGGTGCTTACTTCCGTGTACTTTTCTACACTCAGTTTGATATTAATAATACTGCTGCTATAGGATATATCATCTGCAATAATTGGCTTTATTATCTGTACTGCAAATTCTTCAGAAGAATTAATTTCATTCAGGACTTTCTTTTCCGTACGTATTTGTTGGATGGTGTCAATCTTTTCCCCTGGTCCTTTAATAGTAATCATTTCAGGATCAATACTTATTGAATCATATAGTAAATGTTGTTTTTCAAAATTTAGTTCAAGTTGAGGCATTACTATCAAATCCTTTTTAGTCATTTGAGACAGATAGAAATATATGCTGTCTGGGTAGATTCCGATTAATTCCTCTCCTGGCTTAAGACGGGTAATGATCTTCTGCCGTAGCTGTTGGCTTAAAATATAATACTTGTTAGTATTGAGTTTCTTTCTGTATTTAAATTCAGTCAGGTTGATTTTAAGAGATGGCCTGACGGTCATGTATTTAAGGGAAAAAAGATTGGTTCCTTTTGACCTGACTGATAATTCGATCTTTTTTGTATCCTGCTGAAGAATTTTAGCTTCAGGAGGATTTGACAATTTAAGATTGTAAGAAACTATTGTTTGAGTATCCTGAGAAAGTTTTATCAATAGCCATATAAATATTGATAAAGCAAGGCAAATAAGCAAAATATAAAGCTGACTCCTAAACTTTATATCTTTTGGATTTTTCGCTTTTTTAATAAATTCTACTATATACGCTTTCACCTAATGTAAAATAATATTATGCAAATAATACTTGCCTGTATGCAATAAAGTTACATCAAATTTACAAAAGTAAAATGTATAGTATGGAATATTGCTGTTAAGCTTCTTTATTTGCCTTCTTCAATCTGAGTAACATTGTTCATAGAAATTGCTGATTTTTCAAATTTCATACGAACCTGGTTTCCTACATCAAGAGTTACTGTTGAGTCTGATAATTCAATAATCTTACCGTGTATTCCTCCAATAGTAACTACTTTGCTGCCTTTTTCAAGGGAGGCCCTGAATTTTTTCTGATCTTTTGATTTCTTCATCTGTGGCCTGATAAAGAAAAGATAGAAGACAACAACGATAAGTAATAAAGGTAAAAACGACATAATTCCACTCCCGCCTTCTTCTCCCTGCGGTGACATCATTAAGAAAATAGATAAAATGTTGGTCATAATATGTAATGTTTAATTGTTCATAGATTCCGGCCTGATAATCTTTGCTTTAATTCTCAGGTTTGTCATATTTGGTTGTGTGTTGGCAATAATTTGTGCTGATTTATATTGATACCCCAATCGTCCTTCACTGTTAAAAGTAATTGATATATATGATTCCTCACCTGGTCTAACAGGTTTGCTTGGATATTTTGTTCCTGTGCACCCACAACTTGCACTAACTTTGGCAATAAGAAGGTCAGATTTCCCTGTATTTGTAAACTTAAAATCATATGAAACCTTTTCGCCCTGAATAACCGTTCCAAAATCATGTATGGTATCTTTAAAACTTATTACAGGAAGCTGATCCATATTTTCACTTCCATTGGCTGAAACAGGATTATGGACAACACTTCCGGGGATGTCTTTTTTAGAACTTTTTTGATTGCAGGATGTGATACCCGCAATGATCATTGCAGTAGTCAGTATAAATATAATATTTCTGTTTCTGATATAATTCATCATTACTCTCAATCTAAGATTATTTATTGTCACTACCTAATATGGTTATAACCCCCTGAAATTCCTCGTTCTTGAAATATCCTACACACTTTAAAATATAAAAATAAGTGCCATCTGATAAACCACCCCCATCCCAGTCATTATTGTAGGTAGATGATTCATAAACCTTTTTTCCCCACCTGTTGAATACAATAAATTCGTTACTTACAAAATATTCAAGCTTTTTAATTTCAAAATAGTCATTGACGCCATCTCCGTTTGGAGTGAATACATTAGGTACTTTTAACTCCAGTTCTTTAACAGGAACTCTCATGTAAATAGAATCCTGGCAACCATCATCAGTTGTATAAATGAAATACAAGTCATAATCCCCAACACTCTGATAATAGTGAACAGGAGCTGCAAGATCTGATTTTGTGCCATCACCAAATTTCCACGACCAATCAGTGACCTTAATGCTGTCTATTGAATTGTTGGTGAAGGTAAACCTGGCTTCAGGATTTGTAAGAAAAATAGTATCAGGAGTACGATTGATCTCAACCTTCGGCATATCAATATATTTCAACATGATGGAAGTGTCAAATGTACATCCATATTGATCTGATGAAGAGAATTGGTATGTAACTGAACTGTCGGCACATAAGCCCAAAGCCCAGGACGAATCTGCCGGATCAATAAATTCTCCATACCAATTATATGAATAAGGTGGAAGCCCTCCATTTACAAGAGCCTGAACCTGCCCGTTGCAATTCTTGAGCCCTTTACAAATTTCATTTTTCTGATCAAATTCAATATTCATTCTTGGATACATATCCAAAGTAACTGTATCATAACAATGTAGCATTGAAGTGCTGATCTTTACAAAATACGATCCGGTATCTTTAATGACAATATCAGTATAAAAAGCTGAATCTCCATT
>CAZDWF010000070.1:0-19487 GCA_964508895.1 uncultured Bacteroidales bacterium | reverse complement strand
CGATGATATTGAGGCAATAAGCGTCGATTTGCTAAATCCCCTTATTAATTATGTGAATAATATTCCGGGAGTACGTGTCATCTGGAATAATAGTCCGCCATTTTTACCGGATGTGAATTCCATTTGCAAAGAGATTGAGAAGCATAATATCGAGAGAATTATTATCATTGGGCACACTCCCGGATTTTGTAAACAGGTATTTGCTGAGGCACTGAGAAACTCAGGCCTGAATCCTGAAGATGTTAATCTTGTTTCATTTAATGGAAACCTGAATTTGAAGGATAATAAGCTGATCATGGCTGAGATCTTCAGTTTATTGCATGAGATTCCACTTGAAAAGGTATTTATTCAGGATGAGAATGAAACTATGAAAGATACTTTGGTTATTGGGGCAGGAATAGCAGGTATACAGGCTTCGCTAGAAATTGCTGAAAGTGGCAATAAGGTATTTCTTGTTGAGAAGACAGGCACCATAGGTGGGCATATGGCTATGTTCGATAAAACATTTCCAACTCTCGACTGTGCTGCCTGTATTCTAACACCCAAGATGGTTGAAGTAGGCCAGCACACTGGAATTGAACTTATGACATTATGTGAGGTTCAATCGCTTAGCGGTGAACCCGGAAATTATGAAGTGAAAATACTACAACGAACCCGAAGGGTGGATATTAAAAATTGTATAGGTTGTGGAATTTGTGCTGAGAAATGTCCTTCAAAAGTTTCAAGTGAATTTGATTCGGGAACAACTCTTCGTAAAGCAATCTATATTCCTTTTCCTCAGGCAGTACCAAACAAGTATCTTATTGATGAAGCAAATTGTACTTACGTCCAGAGTGGAAAGTGTGGAGTTTGTGCAAAGGTTTGTCCGGCCGAATGTATTAACCTTGACGATACCGATAAGGAAGTAACAATTAAGGTTGGGAATATCATAGTTGCCACAGGATTCAATGCCTTTGATGCTTCAAAAATCAATGAGTTTGGTTATGGTAAGTTCCAAAATGTTTTAACATCCCTTGAATTTGAAAGGTTGATTAATGCATCGGGTCCAACTGAAGGTAATATAAAATTCAGGAAACAGGATAAAAAAGGTAAGTGGATATTTGAGAACGATGGACCTGATCCGGGCAGTATAGCAATCATTCATTGCGTGGGTAGCCGTGATCAAAATCATAATAAATATTGCTCAAGGGTATGTTGTATGTATTCATTGAAGCTGGCTCACCTGGTGAAGGAAAAGTTACCTGATGCGGAAGTTATTGAATACTATATAGACATGCGTGCTTTCGGTAAAGGGTATGAGGAGTTTTATGACAGGATCAAAGAGGAAGGTGTTCATATGATCAGGGGCCGAACCGCAACTGTTAAAGATCATAAAGGAAAATTAAGACTACGTTCTGAGGATATGATCAATGAAAGGATCCTTGAAAAGGATGTAGATATGGTAATCCTGGCAATTGGTTTAGAGCCGGGTAAGGATACATCCGGATTATCAAATATTCTGGGAATAAAAACTGATAATGATGGATGGTTTGCCAATACAGGAAATCTTGCCGACACTACCGATACAATACGTGGTGGTATAGTGCTTGCAGGAGCCTGCCAGGGTCCTAAAGACATACCTGATTCTGTTGCTCAGGGTTCTGCAGCAGCAGCAAAAGTTTTACAAAATATTAATAATGGTAATGTGAAGAAAGGATTAGGTGATATTCATCTTCATGATGTTGAGCTTAAAGTGAAGGAATTGCTTACAAATATGGAGGAAGGAAAATGATACACAGAGTAGACCCATCATTGAAAACTGAGCTGAAAAAATATGGCTTACAAAACTGGAATGATTGTTTCCATTGTGGTAACTGCACAGCTATATGTCCTCTCTCAGAAGACGATCATCTTTTCCCCAGAAGAGGCATTAGAACCATGCAAATGGGATTAAAGAAGAAACTATCAGCAAGTGTTGATCCTTGGCTATGCTATTATTGCGGTGAATGTTCCGATACATGCCTGAGAGATGCAAACCCTGGAGAAGTAATGATGTCGTTGAGGAGGTATCTGACCTCTATTTATGACTGGACCGGACTTTCCGGGAAATTTTATACATCTAAATGGTGGGAAGCTGCTGCCATATTAGTATTTGCTGGATTAGTAGTAGCTTTCTTTGCTTTTTTTGCACCGGCTCTCGATACAACATTGACCGCAGATGGCGGAGTGAAAATTAACTCATTTGCCCCTGTTAAAATGATTGAGATTGGAGACTGGACGATGGCCGGACTTGTAGCTTTCCTGTTAATGTCCAATATTTTCAGAATGTATCTGAAGATCATTGTTTCAGATAAAACTCTCAGAATACCATTCCATTTATATTTTACTGAAGCCTGGAGGCTGGTATTCCACTTCTCAACTCAGTGGAAGTTCTCAAAATGCGACCATAAAAACTACTGGCTTTATCACTGGCTACTCATGTCAGGTTATACGATTATGTTTATTTTAATTGTGGTATTTCTCCCCTGGTTTCAGACAGAAGAGGTGTTGCCTGTTTATCATCCTCAGCGATTATTGGGTTATTATGCAACTTTCGGACTCTTGTTTGGACTTACAGTAGTTATGATAGGCAGGATCAGAAAAAACAACGCTAAATTTAAATACTCACATATGAGTGACTGGCTGTTTATCGTGATGCTTTTTCTTACTGCTTTAACAGGTATACTGGTACATTTCTTCAGGATATATGGATTGCCTTATGCAACCTATTATATGTATATAGCACATCTCGCTGTGCTTGTTCCGATGATTTTAATTGAAGTGCCATTTTCAAAATGGTCACACCTTGCATACAGACCTTTTGCGTTGTATTTCTCAAATCTCAGAAAGGCTGCTGCTGCTTATCAGCATAAAGCAAAAGTGCAATTAGTAACAAATTAATCTTTGAATTATGGAAGATCCAAGAATTGGTATTTATGTCTGCTGGTGCGGAACCAACATTGCTAAGATGGTTGATGTGGAGGCAGTGGCCATGGAAGTTGAAAAAATGGAAAATGTTGCTATCGCACGGAACTATAAATATATGTGTTCTGATCCCGGACAGGAATTGATAATTAATGATATTAAGGAACATAAACTCGACAGGGTGGTTGTTGCAGCCTGTTCGCCACGAATTCATGAAATAACTTTCAGGAAGGCTATTGAAAATGCAGGATTGAATCCTTACCTCTTTGAAATGGCTAATATCAGGGAGCAGGTTTCATGGGTTCATACCGACAGGGAAAGTGCCACAAAGAAAGCACTTGATCTTGTTCGTGGGGCTATTACAAGAGTAGGTTATCACGAACCCCTTGATAAACTGTCTGTGGAAATTAACCCTGCTACATTGATAATTGGTGGTGGAGTTGCAGGATTAAGTGCTTCAGTTCAAATTGCCGATGCAGGTAAAAAGGTTTACCTGCTTGAGAAAAGTTCTTCCCTGGGAGGTGTTGTAGTAAACCTTGATCTCTCATATCCAAACCTCGATAGTGTTGCTCAATATCTCCATCCACTTATTGATAAAGTTCAAAATCATCAAAATATAGAAGTGTTCCTTAATACAACAGCTGATGAAGTTTTTGGATATATCGGAAACTTTGAAACAAAAATTAAGATGGGCACAGATGCGGAAAAAGAATTGAAGTTTGGTCATGTTATAGTTGCTACAGGATTAAAACCTTTTGATCCATCAAGAATGGATAACTATGGATATGGTAATCACATTGATGTGATCACTTCCCTTGAGCTGGAAGCAATGCTTAAGAAGGGTGCTGTGAGAACAAAGAAAGGAGAAGTACCCAAAAACATAGCAATTATCCATTGTGTAGGAAGCAGGAATAAAAATTATCACGAGTTCTGTTCACGTGTATGCTGTTCGACAGCACTCAAATTTGCCATTCAATTGAAGGCTGCATTCCCTGATTCTAGTATTTATGATCTCTATGCTGATATGCGAACTTATGCTAAAGGCTGCGAAGAGTTATATACAAAAACATCCAGCAAAGACATAATGTTCCTCATGTTTGCCAAGGATAATCTCCCTGTTATTAAAAAAGCATCTCAAAAAGATAAATGTGAAATGATCATTGAAATGCATGAAATGCTTTCAGGAGAAGATATAGAGATACCTGCTGATATGGTAGTTCTGATGACAGCAATGGAATCGCATGAGGAAGCCAAAGAAGTTGCTCATGCAGTTGGGATCAGCATGTGTGGTAATGGATTCTATATTGAAAAACATCCCAAGCTAGACCCTGTGGCAACCACTACCGATGGTGTCTTTATAGCAGGAACATGCCAGGGTCCTAGAGATATTAAAGAATCCGTGTCACAGGCCGAAGCTGCAGCAGCAAGGATACTTGCAGTTATAGAAAAAGGAAGGGTTGACATTGAAGTAACCACTGCAAAGATTAATGAAGAAATGTGCTGTGGTTGCCAAACCTGTGTGAATGTTTGCCCTTACAGCGCAATCTCTTACGATGAGGAGAAGAATGTATCTATTGTTAATGAAGTATTATGTAAAGGATGTGGAACCTGTGCATCAGCTTGCCCTACAGGTGCTATCAGAAGTTGCCATTTTACCGACAAACAAATAATCTCTCAGATAGAAGGAGTATTGAGTGTTTTCAAAGAAAAATCTAAAGAAAAGGAGGAAGTAGAATTATGAACGAATTCGAACCAAAAATTGTTGCTTTTCTCTGTAACTGGTGCTCCTATACAGGGGCAGACCTTGCAGGGACTTCACGCATGAAGTATTCGCCCAATATACGGATAATCAGAGTGATGTGCTCAGGAAGAATTGAACCCTCATTTGTATTGAAATCCTTCAGGGAAGGTGCCGATGGTGTCCTGATTTGCGGATGCCATCCCGGCGATTGCCACTACCATGAAGGAAATTATAAATGCCTGAGAAGGTATCATTTCCTGAAACAGTATTTAACTGAAATGGGAATTAATAGCGACAGACTCCGCCTTGAATGGATCAGTGCCAGCGAAGGAAAACAGTTTGCAAGTCTGGCCGATGAAATGAAAGTGCAGGTTGAAAAACTTGGTCCATGCAAGGTAAATGAAATCATGGAGATTGTAACATAAAAATTAATACCATGGAAAAGGAAAAACAAGCTGAAAAGAAAAAGCTTAAACTGGCAATATACTGGGCAGCAGCCTGCGGTGGTTGTTGTGTTTCTGTGCTTGATGTTCATGAACACCTTCTGGAGATCGTTGATGTGGCAGACCTGGTTTTCTGGCCTATAGCCCTCGATTTCAAATATGATGATGTGGATAAGATGCCTGATGGATATATTGATGTGACATTGTTTAACGGAGCCATCAGAAACAGTGAAAACGAGCAGATGGCAGTTCTTTTAAGGCAAAAATCAAAAATTCTTGTTGCTTACGGATCCTGTGCTCATATGGGTGGAATTCCCGGATTGGCGAATTTCCACAACAGAAGAGCGATATTCGACAGGGTTTACCATCAGAGCGAGTCAACTGTAAATGAACGGAATTACGATCCTAAAACCAAGACAGAAGTCAAGGAGGGGGTACTTGAACTTCCTATGTTTTATAACGATGTAGTACCACTGCAAAAAATAGTCTGTGTCGACTATTACATCCCAGGATGTCCACCTCAAAGTGAGCGACTTCTGGAAGTGTTTCGCCTTATTGCTTCAGGAAAGCCATTGCCGGAAAAGAAAAGTGTAGTAGGTGCCAATGAGAAGACCCTTTGCGATGAATGTAATAGGAAGAAAACAGACAATAAAAGAATCAAGAAGTTTTTCAGGCCATGGGAGGTTGTTGATGATGGTGAGACATGTTTCCTGGAGCAAGGCGTGATCTGTATGGGGCCTGCAACCCGTGGTGGATGTGGAGCAAGATGTATTGAAGGCAATGCTCCATGCCGTGGATGCTATGGGCCATCATCAGATGCAGTTGATCCCGGTGCCAAAATGATGTCGGCAGTGGCTACTATGATAGATTCAAATACTCCAGAAGAAATTAATGCAATAATTAGTGATGCTGAAGACCTGGCGGGATTATTCTATCGCTTTAGTCTTCCATCTTCAATTATCAGGAGGAAATTAGTATGACGAACAGAATAACTATAGATCCAATTACACGCCTGGAAGGGCATGGGAAAATTGAAATATTCCTGAATACTGACGGGACAGTTAAAAATGTTTACTTTCAGGTTCCTGAATTAAGAGGATTTGAGAAATTTTGCGAAGGCCGACCTGTAGAGGAATTGTCGCAAATTGTAACAAAGATATGTGGCGTATGCCCCGGATGCCACCATATGGCTGCAGGAAAAGCAACCGACAGAGTGTTTGGAGTGGAACCTACTCCTACAGCAAGGAAATTAAGAGAGCTTTTCTATATGGCTCATTTTGTGCATAGCCATATTGCTCATTTCTATGCGCTTGCAGCTCCTGATTTTGTATTAGGACCCGATGCCGATCCTGCAGAAAGAAATATCCTGGGTGTTATTGGAAAAGTGGGATTGGAAATTGGTACTGAGGTTATAAAGCAAAGGAAATATGCACAGCAGATTCAGGCCCTGTTGGGCGGACATCAAACTCATGTGGTGATGAATATCCCTGGTGGGGTTAGAAAAGGAATAACAGAAACAGAAAGAAAAGATATTGAAGAAAAAGCAAAAGGATTTGTTGAGTTTGCTAAGTTCACAATGAAGATATTCAATGATGTTGTACTTGCTAATGACACATATGTTGATATAATCCTGAATGGGCCATATAAGCTTGACTTATATTCCATGGGCCTTGTAGATGATGATAATAAAGTAAATTTCTATGATGGCAAAGTAAGAGTAGTTGATCAGGATGGTAAGGAGCATTGCAAATACGCTCCTGAAGAGTATATGAATTATGTTGCAGAAAGGGTTGAGCCATGGAGTTATCTTAAGTTCCCATATCTGAAAAAAGTTGGCTGGAGAGGATTTGTTGAAGGGAAGAATTCCGGAGTTTATCAGGCTACCCCATTGTCAAGGTTAAATGCTGCTGATGGAATGACCACTCCAATTGCACAGGAAGAATATGATAGGATGTATAAAATTCTGGGTGGCAAGCCGGTTCATAATACGCTGGCTATGCACTGGGCACGATTGGTTGAATTGATATATGCAGCTGAAAATGCTCTGATACTGGCAAGAGATCCTGAAATAACAGGAAAAGACCTCAGGGCAACAATTCTCAGGAGTAATATCGTTGGTGAAGGTGTTGGCATAGTGGAAGCTCAGAGAGGAACTTTAACACATCATTACTGGACAGATGAAAAAGGTATAGTTACCAAGGTGAACATTATTGTTGGAACCACAAATAATAACGCAGCTATTTGTATGTCACTGAAAAAGGCAGCACAAGGTTTAATTAAAAAGGACCAGGAAATCACAAATGGAATCCTGAATATGATTGAAATGGCATTTCGTGCTTATGATCCTTGCTTCTCATGTGCAACTCACCGCTTGCCGGGTGATATGCCGATGATAGTAAATGTGAGGGATGAGGAAGGGGGGTTGATTGATAGTATAAGAAGGGACTGAGGGGTTAAGTGGTTAAGGGGAAGTTATATTTAAGATTATGGATAGAAAAACAATTGTAATCGGATTAGGGAATGAGATCTTAACAGATGATGGGATCGGTTCACGGATTGTTCGCGATTTGAAAAAATTCTTTGAGGATTTTGGAATAGATCATTATACAACACCCGAAGGTAGCCTTGATCTGTTGGAAGAGATCAAAGGATATGATAATCTGGTAGTAATTGATGCAAATATCACTAATGATAAAAACCCTGGAGATATTTGTATTATGTCGTTTCCACTGAATGAGCTTACATTGCATTTATCTGGATTGCATGATGTGGATTTCAATGATATGATCAGCTTATCCCGGAGGCTGGATATTAAAGTGCCCGACAGGATAAGTGTTTTGTCTGTTGAAATTGTGGAAGATAAAGTCTTCAATAAAGATTTATCGGAGAACTTGCAAATAAAATATCTTCAAATCATAAAGTTGGTGAAGAACTATATCAGGGATTTTATAAGAGGAGATTGCCATGAAATTATAGAGGAGGTTGAAAATGAAAATATTTAATTCAAAAGGAATGCTGGTGATACCGAATCCGGTAACAAAAGAAAGCATTTGTAAAAGTACTAAAATTATAATTATAAAGGAATGCTATTGTCCGAACGGGCATAATCTCATAAGTGATCAGGCTATATTCAATGGATTTAACGGAATAGTTATAAAAGTTAAAAAAGGAGCCAACGAAGGACTAGTGGCATTAAGTCCTGTTTATGGTTATAAAAGCAGGGTATCCTTGAATGTTAAATTAAATGATGGGGAGATCTGGGATGTTTTTTGCCCAGAATGCCATAAGGAACTACCGATATATTCTCAGTGTGACTGTGGAGGCAATATGGTTGTAATGTTTTCCACTCCTGAGGCGAACTTTACCGAATGCATAGGAATCTGTAACCGGGTTGGATGTTATCATGCAGGGATCATGCTAAGCAATGAGCTGTTGTCTCTTTCAATGATCAATGAAATGGCAGGGTGAAATGCACACTTCCCCGTTACGCGTCACAATCTCACCGAATATCATATAACGTAAACTCCTTCTTCTTCTCCTTCTCCCTCTTAGAAACAACCTTTTCTTTGTCGTAATCCTGGTATGGCATACTTAAACGCAGGAATAGATTTTGCTGCTTCCTGTAGTAGGGGAGAGAGATGGATGTGCTTCTTTTGTCGATGGGGATCTTTTCGGAAAGGATCTCGAATATTTCTTCTGTCTCGTCTCTTGCCAGTTGAATTGCAATTTCTATGTGATCATAAATTTCCTGCTGCGTCAATTCCATTTCACTGGATCCGGTGAGATCATCCACAACGATCTCATTAATCTTATCAAGAGCATTATGCATATCTGCAACTTCAAATCCAAGAGCAAATCTTTCCAGGGCAACATCATAAATATATTTAAGAACAAAACTTCTGTCACCACTTCGAACCGATGCCATTAACAGGCAAAACAGAGAGCTGATAAAGCTGTAAACTTCTTTTTTGTCAGTATCCCTGTATTTGCTTAACACTTTTGTCTTTTCTGATTTAATGAGCTTATTGCTTATTGTTTCTGTGAGTTGTTCTTTCTTTAATAGAAGTGATTCATAGATCTTGATGTTTATCCTGTTTAACTTTCGTTTCAGGGCAGCTTCATTTTTGATCTGCCATTCACCAAAATGACTTTTATTATTTACAACCAGGAATATCATTCTTCTTTCTATATGATAGCGTGGAGTTGGTTTCCAGCCAAGTTCTCGCATTGTATAAGATGCATCAACTATCATTTTCTTATCAAGGTATCCAAGCATCCATGGCCTTTCAAAAGGTTTTGAAATGATCCCGGTTTTCCAGATAAGCATTCTGAAATATATATAGATAAATGCTAATTCCTTTGGCATCATCTTAGGTTTCACAGGCTTTCCCTGATACTCACGCATTGCTGATTTGAAAAGTTGTTTGTGAGTTGAGGACTCAGCCGGACTGGCCAGGTAAGTGTCAGTGTTTTTAAGTGCACTGCTTTTATTGATGATAAGAATAAGAAGCTTAATAAGATCATAAATGTGCAGGTATGTTATCCCTGAATTACCTTTGCCGGCAAGCATTTTGCTGTTGAAGACTTTTGAGAACCAGGTAGAAAGGAATTTATATAAAGGGGCGTATTCACACCAGTCGGAATAGATAGCAGCTAAGCGGATAATCGAACAACGAAAATATTGAGAGTATTCTTTAACTAGCCTTTCTCCTTCTTTTTTACTTTTCGCATAGGCAAAAAGTGCATCAGCATCACTTTCTTCTGTAATTACTGCCTTATCTTCACCAAAAGAACATACTGCCAGTGAACTTGAAAAAATAAAATGCTTAATTCCTAATATCCTTCCCAGCTCCAGCACATTTTGAGTACCCTTAACATTGGTTTCCTGGTATTCGGGTTTATTGTCGTAATCGAAATCATAATATCCTGCAAGGTGAATAATATAATCAGCTCCTCCTTCCGAATTAATGTAATGAGCAGTATCTGCGATAGAAGCCGAATTGGATATGTCCCACTGTATCCAGTTAATATTAGGATGAAATGGAATATCGGCCTCTCTTCCAGATCTCCTGGCAATGCAAAAGATGTAAAAATATTCCTTGCCTGATTCCAGGAAATTCCTGCCTATAAATCCGGAAGCTCCGGTTACTATAATTCTTTTAAGCTTCTTTTTCATTTATACCAGGATTTGATTTTAGTAAGAAACAGCAGAACTCCAAATCCCATCATGAAATCTGCAATGGCTGATAAGCCTATTATCCATATCTTATCTATTGCGAAATAGTAAATCAGAAGATAAATTGTGGCAATGAACTTTACTGTTATAGTGAAAATTAAAAGGTTTATATTCTTCAAAGGATTGAATGCTGCCATAAAATATGCAACACTAATAGCTATATGAAACACTCCGGCTTGTATGCGAAAGAAACTATCAGCATTCTCTATACCGAAATACTCTATTGCATCATTGGAAAGAAGGATAAGAAGTATTCCTACAACGATAGAATGAATGCCGATGAGCAATAGAAAGATCCTGAGAAAATGCAAAACCGTTTTTCCCTCCATAGAAAAGTCTTAAGGAATTAAATTTATAGCTATTGTATGGAATAAAAAATGATATATGTCATATTCTGCACTCTGCACTCTGTATCCTGCATTTTGCAATTTACATTCTGCGCAGCAGCCTACCTTCTTTTAGCGGCAATAGCAAGTTGCCCCAATGCAATTCCGCCATCATTAGCAGGAATGATCAAAGGACTGTAAACATCAAAGCCCTTTTTCTTAAGCTGATTTTCAGCATTTCTAAGGAGATACCTGTTCTGAAAACTTCCTCCTGAAAGAACAACTTTTCTTATTCCAGTACTTTTCTTAAGTTTTATTGAAATTTCAATGATGGTGGAAATGATTGTATTATGGAATTTTGTTGAAATAATATTCTGGGATTTTCCTGAAATAATATCCTTGATGATTTCATAAAAAGTGTCTTTAAAGCTGATGTGATTTTCTTCTATAGAAAAAGGATAACTATCCTTAATGTTGAAGTCAATTGCAGCTTCTAGCCTCATGGGGGCTTCTGCATGAAAAGTGCTGTTGTAACATGCTCCTGTCAGGGCTGAGACTGCATCAAAAAGTCTTCCTGCACTGGATGTATCCGGACAATTTAAATTGAGCTTTAAAGCCTGAATGATCAATTCAGGCTTCTTATTTGATAGATTTTGTATAAAAGGAATGTTAAGATCGAACAGATCCTCACCAAAGTATTTATAAAGATAAGAGAGAGCCATACGCCAGGGTTCTTCGGTAGCTTTATCTCCACCGGGCATGGGGATATAATCATAATGATATGGCCTTTCAAAATCGGCAAGGTCGCATAATAGAAATTCTCCACCCCAGATTTTATTATCAGTGCCTAACCCAACTCCGTCGAAAGCGATACCAATGACTTTTTCATCAAGTCCGAATTCAGCCATAACTGATGCAATATGTGCATGATGATGTTGAACACTTACAACAGGAATCCCCAACTGTTTAATATGCTGAGTTGAAAGATAGTCAGGATGAAGATCACAAACGGCAAGCTCAGGGTTCATCCTGAAAAGATGTGTCAGTCGTTGCATCGCCTCAGTATAAAACTCGAGGGTTTCTAGGTTTTTAAGATCACCGATATGCTGACTTAGAATTGCCTGATTTCCTTTTCCAATACAAAAACAATTTACGAGTTCTGCTCCTGCAGCTACTATTCCATCTGTGTTAAGTTGAAGATTTATCGGATTGGGTACATATCCACGAGATCTTCTGATGATCCTTTCTTTTTGATTTTCAACAAAGCAAACTGAATCATCTGTTCGGTTATGGATCTTCCGGTTATAAGTAAGGATTGCATCCACTTTATTACTAAAGACTTTCAGAGCTTCATCATCTGAGATTATAATAGGCTCATCAGAAAAGTTTCCACTGGTTAAAACTATAGCTGGGAGATCAAGTTTTTCAAAGAGCAAATGATGGAAAGGCATATATGGAAGCATTACTCCAATATTGTTAAAACCAACACAAACGCCAGGGGCTATGGGTCTTGAATGATTGAGGGTTTCCTTAAGCAAAATTATAGGTCTTCTCCAGGAGCTTAATGCCTCTTTTTCGTGATGACTCAAATTAGTATATTTTTCAACTTCCTTTAGATCTTTAAACATCACCGCAAAAGGTTTGCCATCACGGTTCTTTACATCCCGGAGTTTGCTTACGCTTTCTTCAATAAAGGGATTACAACTTAAATGATATCCTCCCAATCCTTTCATTGCAATAATTTTACCTGATTTTAGAAGATATGAAAGCTTATCAATTATGGAGTTGATACTATTGCTTATCTCTCCATTGTAATGCAATGAATAATGAGGCCCGCATGTATTACATGCAACAGGTTGAGCATGAAACCTCCTGTCGAGAATGTCTATATATTCTGATCTGCACTTATCACACATGATAAATTCTTTCATAGTGGTCATTTCACGATCGTAGGGAAGGTCTTTAATAATTGTAAAGCGAGGACCGCAGTTGGTGCAGTTGATAAAAGGATAATCGATGCGATGCTTTTGAGTTTTGAGATCGGAAAGGCATTCTTTGCAGACAGCAATGTCAGGACAAACATCTGTGATCTCTTCAGATGTATTATCACTTTTTTTGATTTCAAATCCACTATGATCTTTAAATTTTGTGCTTTTCTGAGTGATTAAAGTAATATTTGATGCTAAAGGTGCTTTTTGAGAAATTTCACTTATGAAGCCGGATAAGTTCACTTCAGAAGCTTCGGCATGAATACTGACACCATCGTTTCTATTTACTACCCAGCCTTTTATGTTGTTGTCCGTTGCTGCCCTATAGATAAATGGCCTGAAACCAACACCCTGTACCAGGCCTTTAACCTGAATGAGCTTAGATGTGATATTTTGAGAATCTTTATTCATAAAATTGAACTGCAAAAATAGTTAAAAAGAAATTCTTTGATTTTCATAAATGTAAAATATGGATACAATCCTAGACAATAAGGGGTTATGAGGTGCTTTACTTGTTAATAAATTAACAAATCTAACTATGTATATATGAACCTGATACGTGGATTTAATTTGAAATCATTCTAAATTTTTTTAAGGGTTTGACAATCAAAAAAATCGAATTATTTTTGTGGATTCTTATTGTTAAATAATTAACAATTAATGTGTTTTAAAAATTGATCCGGTAAAAATAAATAATTAACATTTTATGAAAGTATTAGTGCAAAAAATTGTTGAGAAATACAAGAGCGACAAAACCCGGTTAATGGACATCTTGTCGGATATACAGGCTGAGAATCAGTGTATTCCACAGGATGCTGTTAATGAGATAGCTAAGCTTCTCAATATGTCGAAGGTTGATGTAGGACAGACCATTTCATTTTACCACTTTTACTCAACTGAGCCAAATGGAAAATATGCCGTTTATCTGAACAACAGTGCTGTTTCAGAAATGAAAGGTATGAAAGAAGTTGCTGAGGCATTTGAAGAAGCTGCAGGAATTTCTTTTGGATCGGTTAGCAAAGACGGAGTTGTTGGTCTTTTCTATACTTCAGACATTGGCATGAACGACCAGGAGCCAGCTGCCTTAATTAATGGCGAACCATTTACCAATCTTACTCCTGATAAAGCCAGGGAATTGGTAAAGGGGTTCAGAGATGGTAAAAAAGTTAAAGAAATGATTGGCCGTCTTGGTTTTGGGAAAAATGCCTCTGACCTTGTTAGATCGATGGTAAATAACAACATTTTGAAGAAAGGTCCTGTTATTTTTTCAGAACATGAAGTTGGGTCTGGTATTAAAAGAGCCATAAACTACACGCCTCGTGCAGTAGTTGAGCTTGTGAAAGATTCAAATTTACGTGGTAGAGGTGGTGCTGGTTTTCCTGCAGGATTGAAATGGGATTTTTGTCGTCAAAGTGGCGGCGATGCTAAATATCTTGTTTGCAATGCTGATGAAGGCGAACCAGGAACTTTCAAAGAAAGAGTTCTGCTGACAGAAAAGCCAGAACTTGTTTTTGAAGGTATGACAATTGCTGGTTATGCAATTGATGCATTAGAAGGTGTTCTTTATCTCAGGCATGAATATGTTTACCTTAAAAACTATCTTGAAGCTACCCTGGAAGATATGAGATCTAAGGGATTACTTGGTAGAAATATCCTGGGGCGTGAAGGTTTTGATTTTGACATTAGAATACAGATGGGTGCAGGCGCGTATGTTTGTGGTGAAGAATCAGCATTGATCGAATCAATGGAAGGAAAAAGAGGCGAACCTCGTAATCGCCCTCCATTCCCTGTGCAGGCTGGCTATCACGGAAAGCCAACTGCCGTCAACAATGTTGAAACTCTCTGCTGCGTAGCTCAGATACTTGATAAAGGTTCAGAATGGTTTAAATCAATGGGGACCAATGAATCTGCAGGAACAAAATTGCTCAGCATTGCTGGTGATTGTGAGAATCCTGGTGTATATGAAATCGAATACGGGATGTCTGTTATGAAAATGCTTGAAATGGTCGGAGTAAAGGATGTTCAGGCAGTTCAGGTTGGCGGTCCTTCAGGTGTTTGTATAAATCCTTCTCAGTTTGACAGGAGAATTTGTTTTGAAGACCTTCCCACTGGTGGTTCAATGATCATTATTGGAAAAGAAAGGGATCTGATAAAAGAAATAGTATTGAATTTTATGGATTTCTTCATCGAAGAATCCTGCAGTTCATGTGCTCCTTGCCGTTCACTCACTGTAATCATTAATAATATGGTGGGTAAACTGCTTCGTGGAAAAGGAACTAAAGCTGACATAGATAATCTCCTTGTTTATGGTATAATGATGAAGCAGGCTAACCGCTGTGGTTTAGGACAAACAGCTTCTAACCCCATTGTTTCAACAATTGAAAATTTCAGGGAATTATATGAGGCACTCGTTACAACGGATGCTGATTATATATCTGAGTTTGATATGGAAACAGCAGTTGCTGATTCATGTGAACATGTTGGAAGAGTTCCCAAATTCGAACATTAAAAGCTAAAATGATAACAATTAAAGATTCAATAATATGATCGAAAAAATAAAGTTCACCATTGACGGTAAAGAGTGTTTAGCAGATAAGGGGCAAAATATCCTGGAAGCTGCTAAGGCCAATGGTGTATATATTCCATCTCTCTGCCATGTTGATGGTGTTAAGGCTGCAGGATCCTGCCGTATTTGTAACGTTAGCGTTAACGGCCGTAATATGACTGCATGTACTACTCCTGTTGCAAATGGTATGAATATTCAGAATGATACTCCTGAACTTCAGGAAATGAGAAAAGTAATCATAGAAACATTATTTGTAGCCGGTAACCATTTCTGTCCTGCATGTGAAAAAAGCGGTAACTGCGAACTCCAGGCAATGGGTTATAAATATCAGATGATGGTTCCCCGATTTCCATTCGAATTCCCTGTTAAAGGAGTAGATGCTGAAAGTAAATATATCTATCATGATAAAAACCGCTGCATCCTTTGTAAAAGATGCATTCGTACTGTCTTTAAAGATGATAAGCATGTATTTGCATTTGAAAACAGAGGTGGAGAACACCTCAGGGTTGTTATAGATAATGAATTGGCTTCTCAACTTACTGAAGAAGAAGCACTCGAGGCAATGGAGATTTGTCCTGTAGGTGCCATCCTGAAGAAAGAAAGAGGATACTATTCACCTATAGGGGAGCGTAAGTTCGATAGCCAGCCTATAGGTAATGAGATTGAAAACTTATAAATCATAAGGAGAATATATAATGAGTAAACCAGTAGTTGCCACAACGTCATTAGCCGGATGCTTCGGCTGTCATATGTCCTTACTCGATATCGATGATAGGATATTGCAACTGATTGAATTAGTTGAATTCAATAAATCTCCTGTTGATGATATCAAGAAATTCACCAAAATGTGTGACATTGGTCTTATCGAAGGTGGATGCTGCAACAGTGAAAATATTGAAGTGCTAAAAGATTTCAGAAAGAACTGTAAAATTTTGGTTTCCGTTGGAGAATGTGCCATCATGGGCGGACTTCCAGCTTTGAGAAATGGTATTCCTATTAAGGAATGCATTGATGAAGCTTACCTTAACGGGCCAACAGTTGGACTTAACACCGAAAAGATTTTACCTAACGATGATGAGCTTCCAATGCTTCTTGATAAAGTCTATCCTTGCCATGAGATAGTTAAAATAGATTATTACCTTCCAGGATGTCCTCCCAGAGCAGACCTTATCTGGAACGCCTTAGTTGCTCTTGTTACAGGTGATGAGCTTAAATTACCTTATGAAGTTGTAAAATTTGATTAATAAGGAGATACAAAAATGAGTAAGAAAATAACTATAGAACCTGTAACGCGTGTCGAAGGACATGGTAAGGTTACAATTCACCTCAATGATAATAATATTGTTGACAATACACGCCTTCATATTGTAGAATTCAGAGGTTTTGAACGTTTTGTTCAGGGCAGACCATACTGGGAAGCTCCTGTTCTCGTTCAGCGCCTTTGTGGTATTTGTCCTGTAAGCCACCACCTCGCAGCAGCTAAAGCACTTGATGTTATAGTTGGTGCAGGAATAGGTGATGGATTAACCCCTACAGGTGAAAAAATGCGTAGGTTAATGCATTACGGACAAATGTTCCAGTCACATGCATTGCACTTTTTCCACCTTGTATCACCAGACCTTCTTTTCGGTATAGATGCAGATCCGGCTATAAGAAACGTGATCGGCGTTGCTCTTGAGCACAAAGATCTTGCTGTTCAGGGTGTGATGATGCGTAAATACGGACAGGAAATTATCCGTGCTACTGCAGGAAAGAAAATCCACGGAACAGGTGCAATCCCTGGTGGTATAAACAGATTCCTGGATGCTAATGAAAAAGAATCATTCCTGAATGGTCCTGATCCATTAAACATCGACCATATGATTGCATGGGCACAGGGTGCGCTGGATTTCTTTAAAGATTACTATAAAAAGAATAAAGAATTCATTGACAACTTTGCTCAATTCCCTTCAAATCACCTTTCACTTGTTCGTAAAGATGGAGCCCTTGACCTCTATCATGGCGTGCTTCGTGCGGTTGATTCAGAAGGAAACAGAATTCTTGACGATGTTGATTATCAGAATTATGATGATTATATCGAGGAAGAAGTTCGCTCATGGTCTTATATGAAATTCCCTTACCTCAAGAGTCTTGGTAAAGAAAAAGGATGGTATAGGGTAGGACCTCTTGCACGTTTGAATACATGTGATTTCATTCCTACACCTCTGGCTCAGAAAGAGTTTGAAGACTATAAAGCGGTTACCAATGGTAAGGTAAATAATATGTGTATGCATTTCCATTATGCACGTCTTATTGAGCTTCTTCACTCTGCAGAGATGATGAAGGAATTGCTCAATGATCCTGACCTTATGAGTGGAGAACTTGTTACAAAAGGAACAAAAGTGAGTAAAGGCGTTGGTGTAATTGAAGCTCCCCGTGGTACCTTATTCCACCACTATGAGATCAATGAAAACGATCAGATAGAAAAAGCTAATCTTATTGTTTCCACAACAAATAATAATGAACCAATGAATTTGTCTGTAAATAAGGTTGCAAAATCCTGGATGAACGGACAAACAGAAATTACAGAGCCTATGATGAATGCTGTTGAAGTTGCCATCCGTTGCTACGACCCATGTCTTAGCTGTGCAACCCACGCACTGGGCAAAATGCCGTTGGATGTTTCATTATACGATGCGAATAATAATTTACTGGACAGGAAAAGAACTTAATAGTGAAAATCCTATTATACGGATATGGCAACCCGGGTCGTCAGGATGATGGCCTGGGTATTGCTTTTGTACAGCAAATGGAAAAATGGGTCAACGATAATGGCCTCAAAGGATACAGCTTTGAAAATAATTATCAGCTCAATATCGAGGATGCTGATGAGGTGTCGGATAAAGACCTGGTGATCTTTGCAGATGCTTCACAGGAAGAGATCGAAGACTTCTATGTTTCCAAAGTTGATAAATCAACAAAAGCTACTTTTACCACCCACGCAGCTTCTCCCGGCTATATTATGAATTTATGTGAAGAGCTGTTCAATAAAAAGCCTTTCACATTATTGGTACACCTGAAGGGTTATGAATGGGAGTTCGCTGAAGGATTGACAGAAAAGGCTCAGGAGAACATGAAAAAAGCGCTGGCTTATTTTCAGGAAGTGTTGATTGAACCGGAAAATATCCTGGATGGATCTTTTGCTTTAAAGAATTGTTAGCTGAAAAGCTTGATGCTTGCAAATGTTGAAAAAAGTGTAGCCTTACTCATTATGCAGACTTCCCCGAAAATTTAATTTTATCTTGTTGTTTTTTCAGGATATTTCAGCCATGATTTATATTCATTGTTAGACACTGTGTTTTATAAGTATTTTTGATTAGAATAATATTTATCAGATCTTATTCTTTAACTAATTTATTATTCTCCAAATTTTCGTTTTTTTCTTACAAGTTTGGTCTTTAAAAAAGAATTTTTTTTCTTTTGATAAAATAGATATTGGGATTCCAATTGTTACAATTCCCAAACCAATAGCTGCACTTTTAAAATATCTCTCTTTATTAAATCCCCCATTTTTATAATTAATACTGATAAGTGGTGCTACTACTAGAGATATAAATCCACCAATAAATATTGATGCATCGCCAAAGAATTTCCAATGTTGTGCTGAGTTTGTTTGGTATTCCATCATTCTTATATCTGAAATCTTGATTTCAGTGGAACTTGAAGGCTTCTGTGACCACCTGTGTTGATAATATGATGAGTCACATGAATAGTTAATAAAAGTTATATCAATTGTTGGTGAAATAATTATAAAGTTTCCGCTAATCTTTTGAATTTTTCCATGAATATATCTGGTACTGTCTATTGCGATCTTGGGAATGTAATCAATTGTTATTTTTAAATAATTCAAACTGTCATTGCAAATTACTTTCTTTGTCTTTTTGTGTTCTAATGTAAATGATGAAATAATATTCTGAGATTTTCCAACATTTATCACTAGTACAAAAATTATAAATATAAGAGTGTTCTTTACCATGAATTCTAAATAATTATAATCTTTATTATTTCCTTTTTTTATGTTTTAATTGCCAACGGTTTGAATATGGTGCGTTTGGCTTTTTGAAACGCTTAATTTTCAAACTATAACTAATTTTATTTATTGCTACTATCTTCATTCTTACTACTTTCTGCCAAATGCACTATATTTTTTGTTATGCCTCGTTTTTATTCATAATTATTTATTTTAGTAATAAGAGTATAAAATC
>CAZDWF010000069.1:0-19577 GCA_964508895.1 uncultured Bacteroidales bacterium | reverse complement strand
TATAATTTGGTGAATTACCATGCTTTATAATATGATCGACAGAATTTTTTAGCATTTGAGGCTCTGTAACAATGGAAATATCCTTACTGATTATCTCCAGAAGATCCTGATCAAGGCCACTATCACAAATAATAATATTCTTGTTGTTTTTAATAACCTCAAAAAGGGCATCCGTGACAGGGCCTATGAAAACTAAAATATCCGAAAGCTCTAATATTTCATTAATCGGCTCATAACGGAAATGCTTAACACCTTTTTGTTGAGAAAAGGAATTATACAGATCATAATAATCCCTGTGAGGATGGGACTTGAAAATCACTGTTCTTTGACTGTCATGCTCGATCAAGGTTGAAGCAGCAACCAAATAATCAATAGTTTTGCGCATGGAAACAGTTACATCCCACTTAGGAAAATACCCTGTGCCTGCCTGAGCATTCCGTGTTACAATTGTAATCACAGTATTGGAATTAATACCATGTTTCTTTTTCAATAAATCTTTGTCTTGTACTTTATTCCTGGCATACCTTTGATCATTGACCTTAAAGAACTGTTTCTCTGATAGGCCCAGGCTTGCAATTTTTGATAATTGAAAATTCCCAGTTACACTTATCCAGTCATGAATATGATAGAATTCCTTATGCGGATAGGGTATAGTAGCATGCTGTAACAAAAAAGTTATACCACCCCGTTTTTTAAATTCAATGGAAGATGCTACTGTAATTGCCTGGTGAACTTGTGAAATTAAAAGCATTTGAGGGTTAAAAATCCATGAGATTCTCTTTACTCTCCTTTTGGCATTCTCTAAATTGGACACAAGTATCCTTAAAATATTATTCCAATGAAAGTCTAAGCCGGTATTGTTTAACAGTTCTGACAATTCGTTATGTTCATTTTTATAAGAATAAAACTCCTGATGGACCTTTAAATACCTTCTAGTGATCCTTTTTTTACTTATACACTTTGAAAACAAACCATTTGTAAAAATATTGATTGATTTGAACTTCGGACTGCTAAGTAAAGGTATGATCCTGTTATTAAACTTTTCCTCAAAAGGTAACTGTATCCATTTATGTCGCTCTCTCCATTCCTTTTCTGAAACAAGGCTTACTGCCCGGTTCTTTTGTAAGACACGATATTTAATAAGGGCAAAAGGAATCTCTGCAGCTCCTTTGAAATAATGGAATAAGTCATTTATTCTTGAACTATTAGCTGATTTTTTAAGAGGATGTTGCTTATAATCACTTATGATTGGCTGATAATCAACATTATACTTTAAGCATATAAATTCAAGTACTGCATCAAATACTGTACATGACCATGCTCCCTCTTCACAGGGAATTTGTTTTTCAGTCCTAAAGTTAGTTAGCAGTGATGGCTTGAATTTATCTATTATTTTGTTTACAAGAAGATCGGAAATGAGTGCTTCATCCAGAAAATAAATAAGTTGAAACAATGGAATAAATATTTCCTCATTTAATCCGATCTTCTTTCCAAAAGGATACCAGAACTTTTCAAGTATTGGTTTTTCAAGCTTAAGTGCATTGAGAAGGTCCTCATCTGTTGAAAGTTCCCAAATCGGAACAATATTCCATTTGTCATTTCTTACCAATTGAAAAAGACTAAATGAAAGTATGATAATAATAGCATTGTCCAGCAGCCCTTTATTCCGGGCATATTGAAAATCATTCTGATTTTTTATTATTATTATATTATTTGCCAAAACAAGTGGAAATTAAATTCTGAAAAGATTATTATTAATTGTTTTGCCATTCCATAAAGATCTTTTCAGCAAGCCAGAAATCATATGCCATGCTTATCTTTACACTTTCTTGTGGTAGCATAGTGATATGTCCAACAGAATCTCCTACCAGTCGTTTATTTTTAAAAACAGAAACCTTACTAAGATATATAGCACTGTTTTCTTTGTAAATAGCATTTCTTTCGGACCGGATTTCCCTGGATTTATCAATAGGCTCTAATCCCAATTTGCGGTGATGATAACACAAAGCAAGCTCTTCTTCAATAGAGATGACACTGTCAACATTAAAAATGACCATTGTATCAATAGCCTTATCAATATGTGTTGCTTTTCTTAAAGGAGTATTGATATAGAGGGTACATACTGCTTCTGCAATATAGTTGTGTTGTGTTTCCAGTTCATCCAAAACATAATTGATAATTTCATACATTTTTGTTGATGAATTTGATAAATGCTCAGGTCGTTTTATTGTGATGATATTATCAAAACGCGCAGCATACTCCAGCACTTTCTCGTCATCCGAAGCTATAATTATTTTATCTAATAACTTTGATTGTATACTTTCAGTAATTGTATGCCACAAAAGAGGTTTGCCGGCGAAATCCTGGAATGCTTCTCCGGTATTGTAAACCGAATGACTTGTTACCGGAATAATTCCGATCACTTTTGGCATCTTTCCTTCAAGCTCCTCTGAAACCACTTTGCGTTTCATCTGCCTTCTTGTCTCAAGCAGTTTGTCCATACGTTTTGTGATACTAACCGGATGCTGCCGATAATAAAATAGAGGAACGTTGACATTATATGGATTATGTTTTTGAATAAACTTTAACCATATTCCATAACCATCCTGGCGTGTAAAATCTTCGAAATATCCACCAATCTGTATTATGCAACTTTTACGGAACATGGTACAGGCCCCGTGGGCAGGAAGATCAAGCAAGGTCACTTCTTCGCCTACCTTTTTTCTCCGAACCATATTCATCACTTCACCATTGGGATCCACTTCGTAATAATCAGGGTATACAAGATCAACTTCGGGTTTGCTGTCAAGCACATTGGATAAAACCAAAAGGGCATTTTCATCAAGGTAATCATCAGAATCAAGCCGCATAATATATTTACCCTGTGATAGCCGTATGGCAATGTTATTGGTTTTGTTAAGTCCCTTGTTGTTCTGTTTTATGATCCTGATTTGAGGATTGGATTTGTATTGCTCAAGTATTTCCATGGTATTATCTGTGGAGCCATCATCAATTACTATCAGCTCCCAATCAGACATGGTTTGTTTAATAACACTGTTTATAGCTTGTTCAATATAATTGCCATAATTATAGGTAGGAATATAGATTGATATTTTTGCCATAATTAAAATAAGTAATTTGGATAATAAGTAATATCAAGAATATTTATGAAGTGATTCTTTTACGGATTTCCTTCCGCCCTTCTCTTGTCTGAAGATAAATTAATAGTTTTATAAAACGTTTCCATTTTTTGCCCCACCATTCCGGGATCTTTAATATATAATGTATCGGTGTAAAATATATCTCACTTATTCTCGCTCTTGAAGAAGGCCATTCCATCCACAGTTTCCTGTTTTTTGATGGGTTTTTATTGGGGGGTGTTTCATACAACTCTGTGAATTTTTCTACGAAATACACAACATGAGGTTGAGGTTCGCCTGACTTCATTATATCTTTCTTGATCTCTTTATCTTCCGGAAGCCACCTTCCTGAAGCAAGATCTTTTGTGATAATATCTCCTGCAAAACATGCCTTACCTGAATTTAGATCTTTGCCTGAATTTGTAAGTTCGGTATAAATATTCCAAAGGATATCATCGTCTTCACCATATCCGTTCTCAAATAGATAGCTTCCGTAGCCACCAAATTTAAAATAGAGTTCCTTTTTAAGGCCATAATTGGTTCCCTGTGCATTTCTGGAGGAGAACAGATGAGGTATGCCTGTGGGTCCAATCACTCTTCCCCTCACAAAATCATATTGATCCAGATATTTATCATAACGGGCTACTGCAGTCTTGCTGGTAAAAGGATGATCATCATCCAGTATCAGGATCTTATCAAATGATGCCAAAGAGAAAGCCTTATCCTTTAAGCGAATAGCCCAGTAGTTTTGGTCACTATTGATGTATAAATACTGATCAATATCCAGGTCGTTAAGCCAGGCTTGTTGCAAAATCTCCTCTTTTTGGAAATGGATAACTTCATTTGTATCCAGATGTTTGGTTGACCAACGACTACCATCATCACAAAGGATTATCTCAATAGTTCCCTCAAAAATCTGTTTGCGAATAGAGTTTATTGTTTGCATCAGGATCTTGCGGAAGTATCCTGTTTTGATATCCGGATCATAATGAGCGATGATTATGCTAACTCCTTTCATATCAATATAAACTCACTTATTTTCTTCTTGCTTAATGTAACAAGGAATGCATATACTTTTTCCCAAGTGTTTTAAAAAAAATGTGTTTCCCACCATTCATAGGATACATTATGCTCCAAATCAGCAAGGATATTTGATCAGGGATATTAAGTTTCATAAGCTGCCTGTTAATTTTCATAATCAGGTTGTTTGCAATCCATTTACGATCATCTTTACTTATAAGATTGTTTTTTTCTAAAAACCCACTATAAATGGCCACAAAAGTCTTGTAAAACTTTCTTGCGTTAATGGACCCTTGATAAATACCCCTGTATATTTGTATTGCTTCTATAATATCCGATTCCTGCAAGCCTTTTATTTGGATTAAATTGATATTCCTGCACCCTATATCCACATTCATTTCTTGCTGGATAAGATTGTATTTAGCACCAATGCTTTGGTCATGCTTTCTAAGACAAACCAAAGTGTCTTCAAGCTGATGAACCTGGTATTTGTTAACTAAACTGGACCATAATGCAAAATCTTCAGCATGCAGATAAAGGCTTGAATAACCTCCAAGTTCCTGTATTGTTTTTTTCCTGAATATAACTGATGAATGCATTATAGTGGTGGCAAATAATAAACTCCATTTATTCTGAAAATGACTGACAGGTCTGGTTGCTTGTTGAATTGTATTGCCTTCATCATCGATCATCGAAACCCTTGCACCCAATAGATGAACTTCGGTATTAGTAAAAAGGAAATCCATTTGCTTCTTAAGTCGATCAGGCAAGCTGATATCATCACAATCCTGTCTTGCAATCCACTCACCTCTTGCTGCATCCAATCCTTTGTTCAGAGTACTTATCAGCTTTATGTTTTGTTCATTATTTATCAGCCTTATACGTTTGTCATTAAAGGACTCAATAATATCCTGGCTTGCATCAGTTGAGCCATCATTGATGATGAGTAATTCAAAATCCTTAAAGGTTTGATCCAGTATACTCTGAATTGCTTCCTTTACATATTTCTCTCCATTGTAAACCGGCATAAGAACCGTTACTAAAGGTGAAGATTTTTTTGTATCAAGCATCTTTCAAACCTAAATGGTTAAATCTTTTTCATATAATCCTGGCACAGCATCAACACTGTGGTAAGTGCCTTTACCTGACTTTCCAGTGTAGCACCTGCAACATGAGGTGTGATTGTAAGGCGGTCGGATTTTAGCTTAAACAATCGTGATTGCTTTAAAATATTGATGTCTTGCTCATGCTGGAGTACGTCGCAGGAATAGATTATCTTTTCTGCATTGATAAGATCAAAGATATAATCTTCATCTACCACTTCTCCACGGGAAGAGTTAACTACGATCAGGTCTTTTTTAAACCCAGCAAAAACATCATCAGCTATCATTTTTTTGGTCTCTTCGGTCAGGTAAGGATTGATCGAAATCACATCGCATTGTTTCAGGTCTTTTATGCTGTTAACTTTCTTGTAGTTATTGTTTTCCACATAGGGGTCATAAAAGAACACTTCCATGGAGAAGGCTGTGGCATAACGAGCTATTTTCCTTCCAATTCGTCCCAGGCCAATAATCCCAATCTTTTTATCGGCCAATTCATTTGAACGCAATCGTTTTTCATTTGCATCTTCCCGCCACTCTGAAACATGTTCTACTGCAGGCAGAAACTTTCTAAAAGCATTCATGATATGTATCCAGGTGAACTCTGCTGAAGCATGGATATTTTCCAGGCTTTCTTTGTTATCAAGCAAACAAAAAGCCCTAATATTCCTTCTTTTCAGGTATTCAGTATCAATATGATTCACTCCCGTGGAGGGTGTGGCAACAACCTTGAGCTTTGGGTAAGGATCAAAGTAATCAGCATCCAGAAAAAACTCTGTACCAGGATTGACTATAAGGCAATCGGGGTCTTCTGTGCTCATGATCATCCCATGGTTGAAAAGCAAGTCATTCAGGGTCTCATTAGTGAGAAAATTTACAGGACAATCAAGCTTAACTTTTTTCATCAATCAAAATTTCAGCAAGTTTAAAATCAAGCATAGTATCAATATTTACAGACGATACATCATCCATTATATAGGGTCGGCAACTATCACCATGACGTGAAAATTTATTCACAATAGTATCACGTGTCATAGCATAAATAGCACCATTTCTGATATAGCAGGGCTCCAGGTCCTGACGCCTGCTGCCTTCCCCTTCCGGAAATTCCGTTGTAAAATCTTTTAGTAAGCCATTTACAATACGTTTCATCCGTACCGGATGCTTGTCACCCATTTGTGCTACAGAGGTCACACTATCAGATTTGTTCTCTGCCAGCATCTCAAAGGCCCCACGTATATGATTTTCGTCGCGCAGAGGTGAGATGCAGGGTAGCTCTATCACATAATCGTAAGTTTTATTATAGATTTTTTCTGCTTCCAGCACTGCGTGTTTCAAAGCATCTCTTGACCAAACTGTATCACCTGCAAGTTCTTCAGGACGCATAAAGGGGACCTGAGCACCGTATTCTTTGGCGACTTCAGCAATTTCTTCTGAATCAGTGCTGATAATCAATTCATCAAATACATCACTTTTTAATCCGGCTTCAATTGTGTAAGCAATCAGCGGTTTTCCAAGAATGGGTTTAATGTTTTTCTTTGGGATGCCTTTAGAACCTCCCCTTGCCAAAATTACTCCAAGTATATTCATTAAAAAATCTCCTATTAATTATAACTTCAGGAAAGAAACACTATTACGATTGAAGCTAAATGATGTTTCTCTGTCTTTCTTTATTATTATTGAATTATTATATCTCAGTATTAAAAATCCAAAGGATAATCATATTGTATTAGGATATCCTTATGCAACTCATGAAACAATTTTAACTGCTTCTCAGAAAGTACATTTTTATAATCACCGATCTGTCCTTTTCGAAAGGTTGCACTTGATCTATCAAAACATTTTTCCACAACCTGGTTAACATCAATATTTGTTACTCCCAGATAGTTGATGATGCTCTTTAATGTTTCGATTTGCTTTTCATCATCACCTCCTCCATTAGCTCCAATAAGATGCTCAAAACGAACATTTAAAACTCCTGGATGAAACAAAAGGATCCTGCTGTGCCTGAATGCCTCAATAGGATTATATTCATTCACCCGAAATTTCTCATTTCTTATAAAGAAATCTATTATTTCTTCTTCACTGAATGACTTATATACTTTCCTCATATATTCCTGATGAAGATGCATTTTCCCTCCTTTTTCAGGATGCATCCAGTAAAACCAGGACACCAATATATCACGGGGATCACGATAGCAAAAGACAATGTGATAATTGTCCTGTCCACCCTCCAGAGCCATTTGAACATTGTCGGCAGGTGGAAAGTGGGATATGTATACCTGGTTTTCCTGAAGACGTTTAAAATCATTTACCTTGCAGTTTTCAGGAGTCCAGACTGTTTCAAAGCCCAGGGCTTCGATAATGTTTTTTATCAGGTGGGTACCTGATTTCTGTAGTGAAACAATAATGATCTTTTTGTCAGGGAACAGATTATTTTTGGATCTTCCAAATTTCTGAATTATAGCATTTAGCATGAGAAGGGATATTTTCTATTTTAATAATCGATTATTCCATTCAGCAGTATCATATACAAGGCCTTTATGATTTGCCAGTCTTCTGCTAACATATTCACCAGAATTATTATGAACTTCAAAAGATAATGCTGATTCCCTTAAATCATATGTGCTAACAGGATGAGTTTCACTACCAAGCCAAACTGAAATAAAATATTTTCCAGGATATAATTTTATTTCTTTAATAGTCATCGTTATCAATCCAATATTTGAGCTTTCAAAATACTTTATTCCACTATCATTTATGTGGTAATGATATATTCCAATTCCGTATTCGTTTTTGATTGCTATTGAACATTTAAATTTATAATTAACTAATTCAGTAAATGTATTTATTTCAATAATAAGGTCGTCTCCCATATTGAATTCACTGCTTTCTTCATTTTGCCTGGAAACTAACCTGATTTTGCGAATAACAACCGATGAGTCTTTTGAAGGCATCTTATCATCATAGCGTATGGAAGATGAAAGTTCATCTTTAAGATTAAGATTAAGATATTTATTGATACATTCATTTACTTTTCCATCATATTGTAAAGCTCCCTGATTAATTAATAAACAACGATCTACCAATTCTCTGATAGCAGCCATATTATGACTCACAAATAAAATTGTTCTGCCTGTGGAGCTTATATCCTGCATTTTATTTAAACATTTCTTTCTAAATTCAACATCTCCAACTGCCAGCACTTCATCAACAATCAATATATCTGGTTCTAAGTGAGCAGCTACTGAAAATGCAAGCCGGACATACATACCACTAGAGTATCTCTTTACTGGTGTATCGATAAACTTTTCAATTCCAGAGAAAGCTACTATCTCATCAAATTTCCTTTTGATTTCATTTCTCGACATTTGCAGTATGGATCCATTTACAAAAATATTTTCCCTGCCACTTAGTTCCGGATGGAAACCTGTTCCTACTTCCAATAGACTGGAGACCTTGCCTCTTAGTATAATTTGACCACTTGTTGGTTCTGTTATCCTGGATATAACTTTAAGCAATGTTGATTTTCCTGCACCATTAGGACCAATAATACCAACAACCTCACCCTCACGGACATTAAAAGAAATATCATTTAATGCCCAAATTTCTTTATCAATTGCATCCTTAGAGAATTCTTCAGTGTGATTTCTTCTGGAAAGAAGTCTTGCCATTTTATCTCTAATAGTATCGTTTCTTCTGATAAATCCAAGTTTATATCTTTTAGAAATATTCTCTAATTCTATAATGTTATCACTCATTATTTTCTTTTATTTATAATTACAGACTAATCGATGTTTGACAGGCAAGTTCACATCTGTTGTTAAAAAGTATAATCAAACTGTATATCCGAGAGATTGAAGAAAATCATTACCTCCCATGTCTTCAAAGATTCTTTTATGTTCAGAAGTGAAATGGTTTTCCCAATCACCTGCAATTCCTTTTCTTTGATGAGATTTAGTATTTTCATGCCCCATTTTTCTACCTTTCGTCATTTTTTGAAAGGCAGTGTTTTTATAAGCGGTATACATCCTTATAGGATTCACTTTTAAACCAAGGGTGTTCTTGATAGATTTAATGGAAGAGTACCTGTTCTCTAGTAAATCTTCATATTTTATTTTCGCCAGATTATCACTATTAACCTTATGCCAATAATCAATAAATGGCATACGATATTTCATATACATAATAATATGACTTTTTAATGCTTCATCTTGTGTTAACAATTTAAAATTTTCAGTTGTAGATGTCATTGTACCATCGTGTAATCCGTTTTTTATGTAGAAATAACCGGAAACAATGCAATCTCTGATATCTCTATAAATAAAGAGCACTTTTTTATCTTTGAAATCTTCAATAATACCCTCATGAAAATGGCCAATTTTTTCTGATCCATAAATAGTATTACCGGCAAGAATTCCTAACATCTTTTGGGCCCATTTTGTTCCTGACCTGGGGGCACCAATTACATTTAGATTCTGAGGTGCTGTATATACATTAAGTTTTGCAGTTGAAAGCTTAAGTATTTTGTCAATAGGTAGTAATACCGGAAATAACTTTTCATTGTTCCAGGAATATTGATCCCATGATAAGTTATACATATTAAGCTGGTCTTTGTACAGAACGTCCTGATCCATAAAATTGTATATTTTAATTTATTTCCTACAGTAATCAGTTAGCTTATAGGCTGCGATGATGGGAAGCCAAATCATTATTAAACCCCAAAACTGGAAGGACATAGAGCTGACAAGACCACAAATCCACAATGCGGAAATTGTACCAATTCCTCCTAAAATAACCGCATTATTATCTTGTCCATTTTCTTTTCGTAAAGACTTCAATAATCGTTTTAATATTCTAAATTGAATAACTATAAAAGCAATAAGGCCTAAAAAGCCTGATGAAAGTATATAGAAAAGCACCATATTGTGTATTGCCCCAACCGTAGCTCCTTGTAATACTCCTATACCCTGTAAGCCAGTACCAAAAATGGAGATCTTCAAAAAACCCTGAATATTTTGCCAAACATCTAAACGTGCAACCATATTAACTGAAGACATAGGATCCAGCATTTCTAATAACCTGTCTTGAATAATGTATGATTTAGTGTACAAAGAAATATAGATAAAATATGCGAAAATTGCTGTCAATAATCCAATAGCTATAAAGAAATAACTGCCACCTTTTCTTAACTTTCTTCTTCTAATCAGAAATAAAATCAGAACCGTTGCAAAGACTATTGCTATCAATGCACCTCTGGTGTTTGATTGAATAACTGCTAATGCAATAATGAGTGTTATCAAAGCTGACCAATAACGGTTTCTTTTATTTGTATTTAGCATCATGTTACTAAATGCCATTGTATAGGCCAATGAGAAAAAATAGCCAATGGAGGCCGGATGCATCATTAATTTACCAAATAAGGGAATTGATAGTTCAAGACTTAATCTTGCATCAATTTCTTCCATTACTGTACCAAGGTTAAAGAAAATAGGACCTACAAGTATAATAACGGCTAAGATAAAAACGCCTCGAAGATAAAAACGCATCAGATAGACAACTGTATCAGCAGTTTTTACTTTGTATTGAATTACAATAAAGGTTGCCAGAGGAAGTAAAAATACATATCTTAATTTCGTGCTTAAAAAGGTCGGAGTTGAAGAGAAAAAATGGGAAATTAGTCCTGCAACAGCAAATATTATAAAAAACCAGTATGTCCTTTTAATATCTTTTGATTGAAACAGACGATTCTTTGTTGAATAACTATTAGCTATTATTATCAATGCCATTGTAAAAACGACCAATTCAAATAATGAAAATTTCGCTACAAATGGAATATGCTCTTTTAATCCAAATTTTGTTGGCAGCCAAAATAACAGAACAGCGATATTCAGATAAAAAAACTTACTGTTAAAAAAATTCATATTATTCTTTCAAGATTCAATATTATACTATTTTGCTTCTGTTAAGAAATAACAAATCAATTAATAATCGGTAGATTGATATAATAACTCTATAATCATTAATTAAATAATATCTGCAAATGTTTTCTCTGTTTTAATAAAATAAAACAAGCCACTAAAAAATAGTATCACCACCAGAACTATAGATAGAAGTAAGCCAGGCCAATAGAGTGTTACATTATTTCCTAGTAAGCACCATCTGAAACCGTCAATGATCCCAACAAATGGGTTAATAGAATAATATATCTGGTATCTCTCCGGAATAGTTGATGATAGAAAACCAACCGGACTTATATACAAGCCTATTCTAATTATAAATGGAATAAGAATTTTAACATCCCTATAGGCTACATTTAATGCACTAAACCAAAACCCAATGGCCAATGTTGTAAAAACCAGTAAAAGGATAAAAAGCGGAAGGTATAAAATATTGATAGTTAAAGGCAGGCCATAATATATAAGAAGGATTACAAATAAAGCAAAAGTTATAACAAAGTCTAACAATGATGAAATAATTGAACTTGTAGGCAGAATTACTCTGGGGAAATATATTTTTTGAACCATTCCTGAACTACTTACAATTGAGGCACTTGCCTGGGTGATAGCATTTGAAAAAAACATCCACGGGAGTGTTCCTGCCATAACGATTAAAGGATAAGGAATACCATTGTCTGGCAGCTTTGCTACTTTTCCAAAAATGATTGTAAATATTACAGTTATAATAATTGGTTGAATTCCGGCCCAGGAAATTCCTAAAATTGTTTGTTTGTATTTGATGGTTACATTTCTCCAGGCCAGGAAGAAGAAGAGTTCTCTATAATTCCAAAGCTCCTTCAAATCTATTGCTAAGAATCTTTTAGACGGTTTAATAATTGTAGTATACTTGGTATTCATATGAATTTATGTTTCTGTTAATGAACTATTGTATTAATATCCAGCTCTCAGGTATTAAATCTTTAACATCCGTATCATCATTGAACCATTTTTGAGGAGCAATGATAGTCTTGTTAGCATTTTGATTCAACCAGCCACCCCACCAGCTAAAGGAGCTGTTGGCAATAATGTTGTGCTTACACTGGCTCATCAGACGCAAGTCCTCATAATTTGTTAAAGGACCATTATGATCAATAATAGTAGTTGGGCCATCGAGTTTCAGGTTTTCTTCAGCCCATTGGCAATCGTCACTGAAAATAAAAAAATGAAGTTTGTCAAAGCGCTCTTTTAAATAGCTTATAGCATTTTGGTAATAGCTGAGTGAACAAGTTCCGTGTTTTTCGTTGGTTTTAGTATTGCTCACATAATCTCCCCTGCGAATATGTATACTTACCGAGTTTGAACTTGAGATTTCTTCAGCGATAGCTTTGTCTTTCCCTTCTTGTCCTGTTTTCACAGTAAAGTCTTTGAGCAATGTATTACGGATATCTCTGAAATACAATTCCGATTGCCAGTAACCATCGAGATAAACGGGTCCTTGTATCTGCAAAATCTCATTATCATAGCGAAACTGCTTTTCCAGAATATGCTTTTTTGAGATACGTGGCTGTTTAAATAGTTTCTTATATATTATACTCTTATGTAAAGGATTTTGAGTCGCCAAGAAATTCTCGACTTCCTTATTAGAAATGAACTTTTCTGTGATTGAATAAGCTCCCAGGGCATAGTGATGCAATTTATATTTTTCAAAAGCATTTTTATCAATAAGCAAATCGCAATCCTGTTTAATAGCCAGGTGCCTGCCAAGAGCATATTGAAACATTTGATTTCCCAAGCCTCCTATAAGTCTTACAATAATCATGTTTTAGTATTCTTTAAGACAACTGGACAGTATTTCAATATCTGTTTCAGACAGTTCAGGATAATTCCCGAAATAAAAACCACACTGATGAATAAAATCAGTTCCGGGTAGTTCTTCCAGGGTAGATGAATATTTCCTGTAAAAAGGCTGCAACTGCATATTACCTGCTATCATTGGTCTGATCTCTACACCAGCTCCACTGAATTGACCAAAATACTTCGTTTTTAGTTCGGGAGATTTGCAGATCACAGGAAAAGAGAAATTCGACAGGCATTCTATATGCTCATGATTGATAGATAATAGTTCATTATTTTTCAATACCATTTTTTCCAGGCGAAGGAAATTATTTTCCCTGCGTTCAATGTTTTCCTTGAGAAATTTCAGTTGATACAAACCCAGGAACCCGGTAATTTCAGTAGGTCTAAAATTGAACCCGAGGTCATAAAATGTGTATTTTGCATCAAACTCGTTCCTGATATCAAATTTATTTCTCCAATTATGTTGCTGATCAAATCTAAGGTTACGATCCCATCCGTTGGCTCTTACAATACGAAGCATTTCTGCCAGCGGTTCATCATTGGTAACTACCATACCCCCTTCTATTGTAGACATGTGATGAGCCACAAAAAAAGAAAAAGTAGCCGCTTGTCCAAAATTACCTGTTAATCCTGATGTTAATCGGGTTCCTAATGATTCACAATTGTCTTCAATAAACAAAATGTTCTTCAGCTCACAAAGTTTTCGAATGTTATCAAGGTCACCGGCAAATCCCAACACATTAGTGGCAAAAAACACATCAATCGAAGTTGTTTCAATTGTTTTCTCAATATTATGAGCCATTACATTTAGGGTGTCAGGGTCTATATCAATAGGAACAGGGATACAATTCATCTGTATGATGGGCATGACATTTGTAGACCAGGTCAGTGCTGAAAAACCTATTTTAGCACCCTCTTTAATGCGACCAAGGTTTTTTAATGACTGTAGTAATGCCAGGTTTGCACTACCGCCACTGTTGAACAATACAGCATCCTTTGTTTCCTGGAAATCAGCAAACTGTCTTTCAAATTCGAAACAGTTTCTGTCCATACTTAATCGTGTAGATTTTTTTAAAAAATCTATAAGTGCTTCCTTGGTTTCGTGTTCATTCAGGAAGGTATTTTTCATTAATGGTATCATTGGACTTATTGGTTAATTTTAGAATATTCTTGTATCAACATTTCTATTCCTTTTTCCAGGGAGATCGTGGGCTGGTATCCCATGGCAAACAATCTGCTAACATCCATCTTTTTTTGCAGTGTGCCATCCGGCATATTATGGTTCCATTTGATCTCTCCATTGAAACCTACTTTATTAGCAATTAAATTTGCGAGCTCAGCAATGCTTATATCCTCTGCTGTTCCCACATTGATAAAGTCGGGTGAGTCATAATTTTGAAGGAGGAAATAGAATGCGTCAGCAAAGTCTTCTACATGCATAAACTCTCTTCTGGCAATACCCGTTCCCCATAAAGTAATATCATCTTTGCCTTCTTTTTGGGCATCGGAAAAACGTTTTACAAGAGCTGAAAGAACATGGGATGTTTCAAGGTTGAAGCTGTCATTGGTGCCATATAAATTGCTTGGCATCAGACTAAGGGTTTTCAATCCGCATTCCATGGAATAGAAATAAGCCATCTTAAGCCCTACTATTTTTGCAAGGGCATAACCCTCGTTTGTAGGTTCAAGTTTACCTGATAGGAGGTATTCCTCTTTCATTGGTTGCGGTGAATTTTTAGGATAAATACATGAGCTTCCCAGGAAAACCAGTTTTGAACAAGCATTTAAGGAAGCCTGATGAATTACATTAGTTTGAATTTCTAAGTTTTCTCTAAGGAAACTTGCCTGGTTATTCATATTTGCTTTAATCCCACCAACTTTAGCAGCTGCAAGAATAACAATTTCAGGACGCTCTGTTTTAAAGAAAGATTCTACAAGGATTTGATTCGCTAAGTCTAATTCTTCCAAGTCCCTTGTAATAATATTACGAAATCCCTTCTCAATTAGCTTACGATGAATTGCTGAGCCAACCATCCCGGTATGTCCAGCCAGGTATATCTTAGAATCTTTGTTCATTACTTAAAATAATTATGTCAAATCCAACCATTCAATTTTTTCAAATGCCTTCTTATTATTAATTAAGGCTTTCCCAATTACTTTCTTATATTCTCTTGCATCAATACCATGCAGTGGCCTTAATGCCACAATATCATCCACCTCAATAGTATGTCCAGCAGGAAGATCCTTTTTTAAGTATATTGCTCTTCTGAATGATATTGTATGTCCAGCTTCTTTTTCATTTGATAAAGGTTCTTTTTTGGCACTTCCATTTAAAACATTAATAAATTCTAATTCCTCAATGAGATTATCTACCTCTGAAGGTATCAGGGAAATTTGATGGTCGCGAAAAACTTTTCCTTCCCGATTATCTGTGAAATGGAATTCCAGTATTCTGGCGCCCATCGCATAAGCATAAAATAAAGCTTTTGTTCCTTCTGTGTGGTCAGAATAGCCAACTGAAAGACCTGTTTTTTTTGATAAAACCTTAATGACGTTTAAGTTTGTATCAGCATAATTACAAGGATACATTGATGTGCATTGGAGTATTGCGAAAAAATCCGGATTCAAATAAACAGGATTAACATTCTGAATAAAGTCAATTGTTTTCAGGATTTCATTTTCGTCAGAAAGACCAGTAGATAAAATTATTGGCTTACCAATTTTTGCAATTTTCTCTAAGACCGGATAGGCAGTCAGGTCACCTGAACCAATTTTATATATTGTCATATATTTATCTATCCAGTTTATCGCATTTATATCCCAAACAGAAGCCATATATCCTATTCCGGCATCATTAACCATTGTAGCCAGTTCAATATTTTGTTCTTTTGAAAGCTCGAATTTTTTAAAGTGCTGGTTTCTTGTGCTTTCCTCAAATTTACTTACCAATGAATCGCCCGTATAGATCTGAAACTTGATAAAATCAACATCCGTTTCAATTGCACGCTTTGTAAGTTCTTTCGCGTATTCAAAATCTCCTTCATGATTTCCGCCAATTTCAGCAATCAGAAGTGGGCCATGCTTACCATCAAATGTATTTCTCATTTTACTATTATTTGTATTTAATCAGCTGATTTTAATTCCAAATTGCAATACCAGTATTCCAATAGCAACTATCATAAACAACACACTAAGTGGCCACCCAATCCTCATATAATCCTTAAAAGTATAACCACCGGGCCCATAAACCATCAAGTTTGTCTGATATCCTATTGGTGTGATAAAACTAGCTGCTGCTGCATAAGCAACTATTAACACAAATGGTTTAGGATTAGCTCCTAATTCCATAGCTATGCTCAATGATATTGGGAATATAATTGCCACTGCGCCAATATTGGTAATAATAGACGCTAAGAGATTCGTTATGATAAATATTCCAGCCAATATACCTACTATGCCATAGGGTTGTATAATATTTAAGAATGTATGCGACAACTTAAATGCTATATTGGTTTTTATCATAGCCATTCCCAATGCAAGTGCAAGAGCTATTATGAATATTAGATTGAAATTTAAGCCTTTGTGAAGATCTTTAGGTGATGCAGTTTTTGATATAAGCAAAACAATTAAAAAGACCATTAAACAAGTAAATAAAGGTACTATTTTCAAAGAAGCAAGTACAACGGAAGTTACCAGGCCACCTATCATTAATAAGCTCTGTAACAAAGGCATTTTTTCTATGCTCCGAACTTTGTCAACAAGAAAGAAATCATTGGTTTCTCTCGCTAAACTTAAGAAATCACTTCCAGTAACTAACAACAATAAATCTCCTGATTTAAGTTCGACATCTCCTATTTTTCCTCCAATTTTTTCACCATTGCGATGAATAGCTAAAATGGCAGCATCAAATCTGGAGCGAAAACGACTTTCTTTTACGGTTTTATTCTCTAAACTTGAGTTGGGTGTGATAAATACCTCCAGAACTTCTGTTTTGTTTCTTTTAGCAAACATCCCCAGTTGCGAAGGCTGAATATTGCTATTGTTCTCTACCATATCTGCAATGGTATGTGTATTTCCTGCGAAGATTAAAAGATCATCTTCAAACATCACAGTTTGTGGCTTAACAGGTGAAATTATTTGATCTCCGCGCAGTATTTCTACCAGATATAATCCTTTCAGATTTCTCAATCCTGCTTCTTCTATAGTTTTCTTTTGATATTCTGATCCTTTATTAACCTTTACTTCAACAATATACTCCCTTGTTTTTTCGCTTAATTCTTCCTTCACATCTTTATTTTCAGGTAATAATTTATACCCAAAGAAAACCAGATACAGACCGCCGATTATTATCATACTTAATCCTACCGGTGCGAAATCAAAAATCTCCAGGGATGTAAATCCTGGAATAATGTTTTGATCCTGTACCATTCCGTTAACGACCAGATTTGTAGATGTACCAATCAGTGTGGCCATACCTCCTAACATAGCTGCAAAAGATAGTGGGATTAAAAGTTTTGAAGACGCTATTCCATTTCGACTTCCCCAATTATGGACGTAAGGCATTAATATAGCAACTAATGGTGTATTGTTGATCATTGAGGAAAGTGCGGCAACGGGAAATATCAGTTTCGCAATAAAGCCTTTGTATGTGTGTGTCCGGCTAAAAAAACGGTCAAATAAATTATCTATTAGAGTAGATTTTCTAATAACCTCACCAATGAGTAGCAAAAGTATTATAACTGCAATCTGCTCATTGGCAAAGCCATGGAGTATCTCACGGGGAGTAAGAATACCAGAAACTCCTAAAACAGTAACTCCTATAACGAAAGTTAATCCCGCTCCGAAATAATTCTTATAAAGGGAAAGGAGAAGGAATAAGATTACGAGGGATACTATGAGTTGGTCTATGGTCAAGGGGCTTAATTGTTAAACTGTCAAATTATTAATCCTCTATAGCGTTTTATTATCAAGAGGTTAGGGGATTGTCTTGATTACAACCTTCCATCAACTTCCGATTTGCTTAAAACCGCCTTAATATCGTAAACAACAGTATTGCCATTTTTGAGTTGGCTGATGTTGAGTTCTTTGAACTGGTTGTGGCTTACGGCTAATATGACTGCGTCATAATTATGTGATGCCGATCCGGAATCCGGAATCTCGAATCTGGAATCTGGAATCAAATCAACTCCATATTCTTCTTTAACCTCCTTTGAGCTTGCCCATGGATCATAAACATCCACATTACACCCAAAGCTTTGTAATTCTTCTATAACATCTATTACACGTGAGTTCCTTATATCCGGGCAGTTTTCTTTAAATGTGATTCCCAGGATTAACACTTTACTTCCTGCAATCTTTTGTCCTTTCCTGATCATCAGCTTAACCACTTCACTGGCAACTTTCTGCCCCATCCTGTCGTTAAGTCTTCTGCCGGCAAGAATTATTTCAGGATTATAACCTACTTCCTGAGCTTTATGTGTAAGGTAATAGGGATCTACTCCTATGCAATGCCCGCCAACAAGCCCAGGTACAAATGGCAGAAAATTCCACTTGGTTCCTGCTGCTGCAAGGACTTCATGTGTGTCTATTCCCAATTGATTAAATATTACCGAGAGCTCATTAACAAATGCAATATTGATATCTCTTTGTGAGTTTTCAATAACTTTTGCTGCCTCAGCTACTTTTATTGATGAAGCTTTATGTGTTCCTGCAGTGATAATGCTTTTATATAATTGATCTACCTTCTCTGCAATTTCATTTGTTGAGCCTGATGTTACTTTTTGAATAGTTGTAACCGTATGTATTTTATCTCCCGGATTGATCCTTTCCGGTGAATAACCACAGTAAAAGTCTTCATTAAACTTCAGTCTGGATTTCTTTTCAAGTACCGGTACACATTCTTCTTCAGTAGCTCCCGGATACACTGTGGATTCATAAATTACAATATCTCCATGTTTGAGTACTTTGCCAATTGTTTCTGAAGCTTTGATCAGGGGTGTGAGGTCAGGTCTCTTATTCTTATCAATCGGTGTTGGAACAGTTACAATAAAATAATTACAATCCTGAATATCCAGTAAATGACCCGAAAGGAAGAGACCATTGCTATTCTCCGCTTCCTGTGACTTGTGATTTGCGACTTGTGATTTGCTTGTTAATACAGATTTTAGTATTTCATCCTCCACTTCCAGCGTGCTATCATGCCCCTTATTCAGCTCTTTTATTCGGGTTTGATTTATATCAAATCCAATTACAGGGTATTTCTTTGCAAATTCAACTGCTAATGGCAAACCAACATAGCCTAACCCTATCACACAAATTCTTTTTTCTTCTTTCATTCTTAAATTGCTAAACTTATAAATTGTTAAATTGTCAGGGCTTCAAATGCATCTAAAAGATAGCGCACAGGATTTCTATTCTCATTTGAAGGATAATGATGTCAGTATCAGGAAGTCAGATAATTCTGGACCTTTATCCATTATTCAAAATAATTAAGTGTTTTGTATCCACCTTCTTTAATATGT
>CAZDWF010000068.1:0-19828 GCA_964508895.1 uncultured Bacteroidales bacterium | reverse complement strand
ATTAGCACTGGGCCCACTAATGCTCTTCAAAAATACTTTATGCTTATCTTTTTCCAAATCAAGAATTTGAAAGAAAACATTAAATGTTTCAGGCAAAATGTCAGATGAAGTTTTGCTATGTAAATCTTCATCCAGAATTTCTGATTCGATTGAATTGTTTAATGTAGATTTATTAATTAGTTTGATGAGCAATCCATTCAGACTCTTAATATGTATTTCTCTAGGATTTGCATTTTGATAAAATTCAGATTGATTTATTGGGAAATAATAGTTATTCAAGGATTCAGAATCAAATTGAATTCCAATTTCAGGATCGAGAGCTTTTAAAAGCATTATTTCTTTTTGATCATATTTCTCCAGGAACTTATTAATGAACTCTTTCAGGTATTCAGAGTTTGAAGTGTTATTATAAATTCTAAGAAGAACATTGATCCCATTATTTATTGTATCTATTAAACCTGTATCTAAGGTTGCATCGTTTGTATCAAACATGAGGTTTGAGTAGAACGAAGCTGGATGTGACTCCTTTGCTGTTGATTCTTTAATCCTTTTTGAATTTTCCTGCAGGTCGTCAATATTATTTCCTGGGATATATGGATAATCTGAAATTTTGACTTCAGAGATATGCTTAAAAACAGACTTGCATTCTTTGAAAGTATTAAAGTGAGATTTTTCTCCTTCTAAATAAGGAGTTCCATAAATATTATCATTGAGGTTTGTGTGTAATAATTGATTTTCTATAGCTTCATTAATAATCCTTTCTGCTCTCCTTTCGCTCATATTCTTACTATGAAGTTTTTTCTTCAACAAGGTATGTCCAATGCCTTTTGAAGATTCTTCTATAATGTACTTTGTAAGATTATTTACATTTACTTTAATCAATTTGTAAGCCTTACTGGTTCTTGATTTTGCAAAGTATCTATATTCATTTGAGACTTTATATAGTGTTGAATTTGTATACAGTTGAGATCTTTTTATATAGTGATTGTTTTTTTTCAGGCTCTCTGAATAATATTCCAGGCTTTCCATATCATGCATAATGGAATATTTAAATCTCTTAATATTAATCTCATTTCTATCTCCCCATGAACCATAGCCTATGCCAGCAAATAAACCAAAAGGAGTTGACCTGCTTGATATCCTGATGAAGTATTGTAATAAAGTGGAAATTATTCTCAGGTATTTTTCATTTTCTAAATCAGCATTTTCAATTTTTATACATTCATAAAAGAGGTCTTTTGATGATAAATATATTGCCTCCATAAACACTGGATTTTGCAATAGTCTTAAAACCATTTCCTTCCGAAAACTATTATTGATTAATGCTTCTTTAAGTTTTGAATACGGAAAATGAGGTGTTCTGATTAAATAGCCTTTAAAAGGTTCTATAAAAATACTTGTTGACATTTAGATTCGCTTTTCTGAATTAATTAGCTCAACATCATGCATTCATCCCATGCTGGATCTTGCCCATTTAGACAATACATTAAAGTGAGACCAATTCCTGATATGCCTTCCAGCAAACCAGTATCTATTACCCATTTTGCATGACCAATCGATAGACAGGATTTATATCCTGCCACACCATCATGAAAAGTGGCAAGTTCTAATGTTGTTTCTACCCAATAATCTGATGTCTTTTTGAAAATATTCTGTTCTGTTATATCAAATAATTTTCTATAAACATGAGCCAGACCGGCAGAGCCATGACAAAACCCTGCATCTATAATAAAATTGGTTTTAAGATCTCTTCTTTTAGTAGTTTCTTTCAGGATTTCTAATCCTTTAGACTTCCAACTATCATTTCCTGTTGACTGACCTCCAAAGAATATTGATAAACCTACTCCAATATCACCATAGCACCATGCAAGTCTGCTATATCCTCTTTCTGGTTTCTGAAGGTCCATGATCCAATTTGGATAATATGATCCGACTGCATTATTATCCTGCTTGCAATGATCAAAGAAATCAATGATACCCTGTATTAGCCTGATTGTTTTAACAATATTTATTCCCTTAAGGTATATTTTGGATAGAAAAATCAGAATTCCAGGTAATCCATGAGCTAGTCCTAGATTTATGCCTGATGATTTTTCTGAATCTATATATGATTTCCAATATATGCCTCCTTCAAAAAATATTGCTTTTGAATATAATTCATTAACTAAAAATTCCAGGTACTCATTGCTAAATTTTGTATCTCTTTTCAAAAAATACAGACCTGTTCCAATCGCACTATGCAAATAGTCCCAGTTATTATCTCTCACATATTCTTTGCCAGCCATAAATACCAGCTTGTCAGTCTTGTCAAAGAAGTCTCTGAGTTTAAAACTCATGAATTTATTTTCATTAATAAAATCTGTTGCCCAGGCTATCCCGGCAATTCCTTCGGAAAATGAAGGATGAGAGAATTTGACCAGATCTTTGTTAACTACATCGTGAATAAGCCTGGCAGCTTTGTTATACTTTCTTTGATCACCATGCTCCAGGGAATAATTAAAAAGAAAAAGGGCCAGGCCTGTCTTGCCACAGAACAGACCCGGATCAGCATGAGGAACAAATCGATTGTTAGTAAAAGACTCAGCAATTTGTCTGATCTTTCTAGCAATTCTTCTGTTCAGATCTTTGTTGCCCCTTTCCATGTCAACAAACTTTATCAAGAATTAATGTTCATTACTTAATACCAAAAGCACGGATTTGTTACCCCTGATTCTCAATAATTTTATCAACAATTTTCTACTATTAAGCAATAGATAGGCTTTCAGAGCTTTTTATTTATGAAAAATAATGTACCTTTTTTCCCGCAAAGCGGGATTTACGCTTCGCTTCAACTTGATAAAAAAGGTACCAATCCCGATAGCTATCGGGACAAGGCTGCATAAAGTTTTGTTGATTTCTACGGATTCTTTCACTAAATTACCCAAACTCTCTCGTCTTGTCTGCGACTTCGACGAGATCAAACAAGGGTATTCTTTACAATCACGAATCCTTGAAATACTACCAAAACTTCATAAGGCCGGTCCTGGCAGCAAGCATTTGTATATCAGAACTTTCTAATCGCACGGAAAAGTCGCTACGCCTGCCTTGAGCTTGCCGAAAGGTCGTATAATCGGATAATCGGATAATCGGGTAATCGAATAATCAAAATGATCACTTTTGCTAAACTGAATGAGATCCTTCAGTCGTTGCACTCCTTCAGGAGGACAACGTTTGTTACTGGGCACGGTCATTCTGAGCGCAGCGTAGCGGAGTCGAAGAATCTCCATCTGTTTTGCAGAGAAGACATTTCAACAATATTGATTATTCGATTATTCGATTTTTTGGAAAGCCAACACCATTACTATGCTGGAATTTTGCATAAATCCTGTCAAAAACTATGTTCATTACTTATAGCCTGATAATTGAATTATTCTCCTGATTTGTTATAATTTTATCCAGTATTATATAAAATCATACAATACATGGATTTCGAAGGCATTATCTCCAATATAAAAAACAAGATTTTTCATCCTGTTTACCTGCTGAGTGGGGAAGAACCCTACTTTATCGACATGATCTCCGACTTCATAGAGGAGAATGTACTGGATGATACGGAGAAAGAATTCAATCAGACGATTTTATACGGCCGTGATGTGGATGTTCCCACCATTATCGGGAACGCAAAACGTTTTCCTATGATGTCGAACTACCAGGTGGTGATCATCAAGGAAGCACAGGATATTAAAAAGATTACCGAGCTTGCAGATTATCTCAGCAACCCACTGGAATCTACTATCCTGGTGCTTTGTTACAAATACAAAAAGATAGATAAGCGTACCTCTTTTTACAAAGCCATCAGCAAAAAGGGGGTGTTTTTTGAATCAAAAAAAACTTTATGAAGATAAAGTACCTGTATGGATAGAAACCCGTCTTAAGGAAAAAGGCTACAGGATAAGCCCCAAGGCCAGCATGCTTCTCACCGAACATATTGGTTCAGACCTTTCAAAGCTAAGAAATGAAATGGAAAAGCTTTTGATCAATCTGAAACCGGGAACAATGATTGATGAGGAAGTTATAGAAGAAAATATTGGTATAAGTAAAGACTATAACATCTTTGAGCTTCAGAAAGCCCTGGGCAACAGAGATGAATTCAAAGCCAACAAAATTGTAATGTACTTTGCTGCCAATGTGAAGGAACATCCTATGGTAATGACCATTGGTGGTTTATCTAATTATTTTACCCGCGTACTGAAATATCATTTCATCACTGACAAATCGAGGAATAATGTGGCATTGGTGCTGGGTGTGCATCCTTATTTTACATCTGATTATCAAAAGGGAGCACAGAAATATTCCTATAAGCAACTGAAAAATGTCATCTCTTATATTCAGGAATATGACCTTAAGTCGAAAGGATTAGGTAGTACAGGAAATACCAGTGGGGGAGAGCTGCTGAAGGAGTTGGTTTTTAAGATATTGCATTAGCAATTAAATCGTAACGCGTGACGGGAATGATTTCACGATATGTCAAATAGAATTGCTTGCTTTATATAATGTATTTAAGAGCACGGACTACAAGTCCGCGCTAGCAAATTTCCCCCATCATTATTAATTGTTAATTCTCTTATCGATCCATTTCCGTGCATTAACGAATGCTTCTACCCATGGAGATATTTCATTGTCGTTACATTTCTCAGGATAATAAGCCCATTGCCAGGGGAAAATAGCTCTTTCAAGATGAGGCATCATAGCGATATGACGACCATCATTGGAACAGATGGCAGCAGCAGCAAAATCAGATCCGTTAGGATTCCCGGGATATTTGTCGTAGGTATATTTAACAGGTATGTTGTAGTTGTCTTCGTAGAATGGGAAGCTGAATTTTCCTTCTCCGTGCGCCACCCAGATGCCCAGCCTTGATCCTGATAATGATTTAAACATCACCGAATCATTTTCCCTGATATTTACGTTCAGGAAAGCTGACTCAAATTTTCCTGAATCATTGATCTTCATTTTTGGTTGTTCAGGATGGTCAGGATAAACGAGCCCTAATTCAACCATTATCTGGCAGCCATTGCAAATTCCAAGGCTTAGTGTGTCTTTCCTTTTGTAGAATTTGTCAAGAGCTTCTTTTGCTTTAGGGTTATATAAGAATGCTCCGGCCCATCCTTTAGCTGAGCCCAGAACATCGGAATTTGAAAAACCTCCGGTAAATACGATCATATTCACATCTTCCAGGGTTTCTCTCCCGGAGATCAGGTCGGTCATATGAACATCTTTCACATCAAATCCTGCATAGTATAAACTATACGCCATTTCTCTTTCGCCATTGATACCTTTTTCCCTTAGGATGGCAGCTTTAATACCCGTTGGTTTTCTCCTGTCAGGATCTATCCCAAATGCATCGGGCTTTCCTGTAAAACCATTGATAAAGTTAAATCTAAGATCTTGTTCCTTGTAATTCTTGAATCTTTCTTTGGCCAGTTTTTCACCGCATTGCTTACTATCGAACAAGTATGAGGTCCTGAACCAGGAATCACGATATTGGTCAATATCCAATCCAAATTCCTTATTATCTTTTCTCAGGATGAGTCTTTTCGCTTCAGTAGTCTTGCCAATAATATGATGGTTTACCTTGTTTTTCTTAAGCAGCATGCAAACATGATCAGGATCATTAACCTGGATGATCACTCCTGGCTTTTCACTGAATAACAATCTTATCAGGTCTTTTTCAGGAATATCATTCAGATCGATCTCTATTCCTATGTCGTTTACTGCAAACACCATTTCAAGAAGTGTGGTTAACATTCCACCAGCAGAAACATCATGTCCTGCCTGTATCTTATCTTCATTGATAAGTGTTTGTATAGTGTTAAATGCAGTTTTGAAGTATTTTGCATCTTTGACTTCAGGAGTTTTGGTCCCTAATTTTCCTAAGAGCTGGGCAAAGCTGCTGCCTCCCAGTTCAAATCCACATCCTGCAAAATCAACATAAATCATTGTTGAGTTGAAATCAAAAGCGAGGAAAGGGCTTTTTACTTTCTTTATTTCTGTAACTTCTCCTGCAGCAGAAATAATAACTGTTCCTGGTGAAAGAATTTTCTCCCCATCATTATATTTCTGGGTCATTGAAAGGGAATCTTTTCCTGTAGGAATGTTAATGCCAAGCTCACAGGCAAAATCGCTGACTGCATTTACGGCATCATACAGCCTGCTGTCTTCACCTTCATTTTTACATGGCCACATCCAGTTTGCGCTGAGTGAAATTCCTTTTATGCCATCTTTTATGGGTGCCCAAACAATATTGGTGAGTGCTTCAGATATGCTGAGAACAGCACCCGCTTTTGCATCAAGCAAGCCAGGTATGGGAGCATGTCCGATGGCTGTTGCTATACCTGCTTTACCTTTGTAATCTATTGCAGCAACACCCAGGTTGTTGAGAGGTAACTGAATAGTTCCTGTACATTGTTGTTTGGCAACTTTTCCTGTAACAGACCTGTCGACCTTATTAGTAAGCCAGTCTTTACATGCAACACTTTCGATCTGGAGTAAATACTCAAGGTATTCCATGAATTTTGCAGGATCGTACTTCAGCTCCTCGAACTTCAGGTCTTTCTTTTTATCTTTTAATACCGTTTTTGGTGGTTTGCCAAACAGGTAAGGCATGTCTATATTGATAGGATCTTTTCCTTTATTTCCTTTAAAGATGAGTTTATGATCTCCGCTTACTTTGCCCACTACATACATAGGAGCTCTTTCCCTTTCAGATATTTTCTTTAGAAGTTCAACATCTTCTTTATGCAATATCATCCCCATTCTTTCCTGGGATTCATTACCAATGATCTCTTTGGCAGACAAGGTTGGATCTCCTATTGGAAGTTTATAAACATTAATTGTTCCACCCGTTTCTTCAACAAGTTCAGACAATGAGTTCAGGTGTCCTCCTGCACCATGGTCATGAATAGCGACTATAGGATTTTTACTCATCTCTGCAAGTGCCCTGATAGCGTTGGCAACTCTTTTTTGCATTTCCGGGTTTGCACGCTGAACTGCATTAAGTTCAATAGTATTATTGTACTCACCGGTTGCCACTGATGATACAGCTCCTCCTCCCATGCCTATCCTGTAATTATCACCACCCATCACTACTATCACATCACCAATTTCCGGACTGTCTTTCAGGCTATCGTTCTTATTAGCAAATCCAACACCTCCGGCAAGCATTATCACTTTATCGTAACCGTATTTCTTTTGCTCAAAATGCTCAAAAGTTAAGAGGGAACCATTGATCAGTGGCTGACCAAATTTGTTTCCGAAATCACTTGCACCATTGGATGCTTTGATCAAAATATCTTCGGGGGTCTGGTATAACCATTTCCTTGGTGCGGTAAACTCTTCCCAAGGCCTATTTTTTTTCAAACGTGGATAAGAAGTAATATAAACTGCTGTTCCGGCTAGAGGAAGACTTGCTTTCCCACCAGCCATCCTATCGCGGATCTCTCCTCCACTTCCTGTAGAAGCCCCGTAAAATGGTTCTACGGTAGTTGGGAAGTTGTGGGTTTCAGCTTTTAAGGAAAGTACGGTGTTTATGTCGTTGACTTCAAAGAAATCCGGTTTGTCAGAATTTTTAGGAGCGAACTGCTCAACAGTGGGGCCTTCGATGAAAGCAACATTGTCTTTATAAGCAGATACCAGAAAATTCGGATTGGTTTTAGATGTTTTCTTGATCAAACTGAAAAGAGACTCAGGCATTTCCTTACCATCAATAATAAAAGCGCCGTTAAATATTTTGTGCCTGCAATGTTCAGAATTCACCTGGGCGAAACCATATACTTCGCTGTCGGTAAGCTTCCTGCCAATCTTTTCAGATACATCATTCAGGTATTCAATTTCATCATCACTAAGTGCCAGCCCTTCCTCTTCATTATAAGCTTTAATATCATCAATTGATATTATCGGATCAGCTTCCTTGTTGATAGTAAATATTTCCTGGTCAAGACCAGTATAGATCGCCTTGAGCATTGGGTCAAAGCTTGCATTTTTATCTGTAGTTTGTATAAAACTCTCAATCCGGTTGATCCCTTTAAGGCCCATATTCTCTGTTATTTCAACAGCATTAGTGCTCCAAGGGGTGATCATCTCTTTTCTTGGGCCGATAAAATATCCTGGAATATTATCTCTCCTGACAAGCTGACCATTGTTAAAAAGCCATTTAAGTTTATCGAATTCCTTCGAATTAAATTTTTTTGAAATATCAACGGCGTAAAATGTGATATCATCAATTTGGTAAAAAACTATCATGGCTTCTTAAGATTTAGTTCTGCCCAACAAAAATAGAAATATGTATTTATTTTATGGAAAAAGAATTGAAAGTTTTTTAACAATTTATTTTGAATCTATTGTAGATCTTTTTCTGAAATGCCAAATTTCTCATCTGCCTCAATGTTTCCAAAAGGTTCAACGTGTATTAAAACATCGTAAACATTGGGTATCTCTTTTTTTATCCGCATTTCTACTTCCTGGGAAATCTCATGAGATCTTTGTATACTCATAGTTGGATCAACTTCTATATCAACAGCGATAACATACTGACTGCCTACCTTCCTGATTCTGGCTCTGTGTGGGTTATAAACTTCTTTAACTCCTGAAATTGCTTTGAATAAGTCATTATAAACAGATTCATCCTGAATGCCATCAAGTAATTCTGCATTGGTGTTCATGAATATTTTCACAGCAGTAAACATTATCCATGCACTAACAACAAATGCCGTTATGCTATCTATTTCAGGAAGATTGAATACAAAAGTGAAGATCAGCCCGATTAATACAGCAGCTGAGATCAAAACATCATTCTGCATATTTTTTGCATTGGCTATCAGCATTTCGCTTTGAGTTCGTTTTCCAATCCTGAATTGATATATAGCCAGTAATAGCTTTCCGATAATAGAAACTATAGTGACGTAGATGGCAATCTTTCCAGGAAGTTCTTTTTCAACCCCCTGGATTAATGATGTAAATGTTGATATAGCCAGTTGTGCTCCTGCAAAGAAGATAATGAATGACAAAACCTTTGATGCCAGTGCATCGGCTTTTTCAAAGCCATAAGGATATTTTATCGAAGGGGGTTTTGCCAGAAGCTGTGCTGTGACCAGGGTGATTACTGAAGCGATAATATCGCTGGCAGAGTCGATGCCATCGCCAACAACAGCCATACTTCCAGCTATAAAACCTATAGTGATTTTGAGAATGGATAAGCCGGCATTACCGCCAACACTAATCCATGATGCTCTTATTATTTGTCTTGTTCTGTCTTTTGCCATACAGGCCTGTTAAGATGCTAAAAATCTTTCAGCTTCAATAGCTGCCATACAGCCCGTTCCTGCAGCAGTGATCGCCTGCCTGAAAACATGATCCTGTACATCACCGCAGGCATATACACCTTCAATATTTGTTTTTGTTGAATCAGGAGCTGTTTTTATATATCCCAGTTCATCAGTTTCAATCTGAGATGCGAAAATATCGGTATTTGGTTTATGTCCGATGGCAACAAAGAAACCATCAATATCAATTTTTCTTTCTTCGCCGGTTTTAACATTTGTAAGTAAGGCTCCGGTAACAGCCTTGCTAAACCCTTCTTCTGTTCCTACAATCTCTTTGGGCACACTATCCCAGATTACTTCCAGGTTTGGAGTGTCAAAAATTTTCTTTTGCATTGCTTTTGATGCACGCAGTTCATCACGGCGGTGTATGAGATATACTTTGTTACAAAGTTTGGCAAGATAAGTTGCTTCTTCAGCAGCGGTATCACCACCACCAATAACTGCAACATCTTTTCCTTTGTAAAAGAAACCATCACAGGTTGCACATGCAGATACACCATACCCATTGAACTTCGATTCTGATTCTAATCCCAGCCATTTTGCTGTAGCTCCGGTAGCAAGGATGACAGTTCCTGCTTCCAGGGTTTTGCCATCATCGGCTTTTACGATGAACGGACGCTTTGAGAAATCAACTTCTGTAATCATACCAAATCGAATATCAGCTTCAAACCTTTCAGCTTGTTTTTGGAATTCTTCCATCATTTCCGGGCCGGTTACTCCTTCAGGGTAACCAGGGAAATTGTCAACTTCAGTTGTTGTGGTAAGCTGTCCGCCTTGCTGCATTCCTGTATATAAAATAGGTTTAAGGTCTGCTCTTGAAGCATATATGGCCGCTGTATAACCTGCAGGACCTGATCCGATAATCAGACATTCTGTTTTTTCTACGTTTTCATTCATTGCTGTAAATTTTTACAAATATCGTTAAACAATTCTAATTTGAACTACCATTGGCGAAAAGCATGCCAAATGAAGATGTCGGACAATATATGTTGGTTGTTAGATATGATTTAGTGTCATAGTGACAGTGATAATTTGTAGTTCGTAGTGCGTTGTTCATAGTAGCACAGTCCAATAGCATATGTCACCCCTTGCATCTAGTATCTAGTATCTAGTATCTTTTATTATCTTAGCATAAATTTCGAATCATGAAAGCATTCAGAATATTTATAATATTTATATTGTTGTTTCCTTCTATTTTTATTTTTTCCAGGGATGACAAATTGTTAATTGGGGTTGTAGAGGCTCCTCCTTTTATTATAATTGATGAGTATGGTATTAATGGAGTTAGTGTTGAACTCTGGAAAATTGTTGCAGAAGATCTTGGTCTGGATTATGAATTGAAAGAATACGATCTCATCGACTTACTTGATAAGATTGAGAGCTCTGAAGTTGACCTTAGTATTATTCCACTAACAGTTACAGCCAGCAGATTGGAACGATTTAATTTTTCCCAGCCATTTTATGTTACAAACCTGGCAATAGCCACTAAATACGAAAGCTCAAGTACTATTCTCGGATATATTAATAGAATCTTATCGTTAAATTTTATAAAAGTGGTATTGTTACTCTTCTTTGCAGTTTTCGCTTTTGGAGTTATTGTCTGGCTCATTGAACGAAAAAGAAATCCTAAACATTTTAATAAAGGGGCAAGTGGAATAGGTGATGGCATCTGGTGGTCGGCCGTAACAATGACTTCAGTAGGATATGGAGATAAAGTGCCCAAGACCCCATTTGGAAGAGTTATTTCTGTTATCTGGATGCTAACAGCAGTAATCGTGATCTCCAGTTTTACAGCCGGTATAGCCTCTTCATTAACCGTTAAGCAACTGGAATCTAACATTAAAAGTATTGAAGACCTTAAAAGGGTAAAAGTTGGTACATTAAGCAGCTCCTCAAGCGCTGAGTTTTTAAATTCTTATGGAGTTGTCTTTAAAGGGTATGCCAACATTATTGATGGCCTCGATGCCGTAAAAAATAATGAGATCAAAGCTTTTGTCTTCGATGAGGCTATTTTAAGATATGAGATCCGTGAAAAAGGATATCATGATGAAATAATTATTATACCCAGTACCTATCGCAAAGAATACTTCAGTTTTGCATCTAAAAATAATGATCTTATCTGGAAGATTAACCCTGTATTAGTTAGGGAAATTGAAAAAAATTCATTTAAGTCAATATTGGACAAATATCACCTGGAAAATTGGTAGTAAAAAATGACAAGAGACTAGTTGTCAGTTACCGGAATTAATCAAGCAACCTTCCATAAAATTTCCCTGTCTGACTTATATTAATACCTTTGTTGTTTAATTTAAAATATTTAGAATATGAAGTTTTTATTTACTATTTCTTTGGTAATGCTTACAATGGGTTTTTCACTTGCCCAGTTACCAGAGACTTTCGATCTAAGAGATTATAATGGTGAAAATTATGTCACATCTATAAAATCACAGCAAGGAGGAACCTGTTGGACATTTGGTGCCATGTCTGCAATGGAGGGGAACCTCTTGATGACAGGAGCATGGGCGGCTGCCGGCGAAACTGGTGAGCCTGACCTTGCGGAATATCACCTTGATTGGTGGAACGGTTTTAACCAGCATAATAATGATGATATTAACCCTCCTTCAGGAAGTGGGCTGGAAGTTCATATGGGAGGAGATTACATGGTTACTACTGCTTATCTGAGCAGGAATGAAGGTGCTGTAAGAGATATTGACGGACAATCATATAGCAGTCCTCCAGACAGATATAAAGCATCTTATCATTATTACTATGCGCGTGTTGTTGAGTGGTATACCATGGATGATCAGCTTAATGGCATAGAATTGATTAAGCAAAAGATAATGGATGAGGGTGTTATAGGCACCTGTATGGCATACAGCGGGCAATATCTTAATAGTAATTATGTACACTATCAACCTCCTTCAACTACAATGCTTCCTAATCATGCGATCTCCATAGTTGGCTGGGATGATAATTTGGTCACACAAGCACCCCAACCCGGTGGCTGGATAGTGAAAAACAGCTGGGGAGCCGGATGGGGATTCGATGGGTATTTCTATATCTCATATTATGACAAATGGAGTTGCCGTGAACCTGAAATGGGTGCCGTGTCTTTCCAGGATGTAGAACCTTTGCAATATGAGAACACCTATTATCACGATTATCATGGGTGGAGAGATACCAAAGTTGACTGCCAGGAAGCATTTAATAAATTTATTGCAGGAGGAGATGAGATACTGAAAGCTGTTAGCTTTTTCTGTAATACCCATAATGAGAATTATGAAATCAAGATCTATGCTGATTTTGATGGAACAACTTTAAGCAATGAACTGTATTCTGCTTCAGGAAGTATTGAATATAAAGGATTTCATACTATTGAAATTGAGCAGGGTGTTTCCTTAATTGGAGGTGATGAATTTTATATTTATCTCTTCCTGGAAAATGGCGGTCATCCTTACGACAGGACTTCCGAGGTACCTGTACTTCTTGGTGGTGGTCAAAAAACTCTTGTTGAGTCTGCAGCCAATCCTGAAGAAAGCTATTATAAGGATAACGGAAACTGGCTTGACTTCTATAATTACGATGATCCTTCAGGATATCAGAATACAGGTAACTTCTGTATTAAAGGATTGAGTGTGAATTCAGGAGTATCAATAAATGAGTTTGATGGAATTGGAAATATTACCCTCAGTCAAAACTCGCCAAACCCATTCAGTAGTTTTACTAACATAAACTATACTTTAGGTTCTAGTGCCCATGTTATCGTAAAGGTTTATGATTTAACAGGAAGCGAAGTGGCTACCCTTGTTAACGAGAATCAATTATCTGGTGAGCATACAATACAGTGGACTGCAATCGGAGATAATGGAGGAAAACTTAAAGACGGAATTTATTTCTATACTCTGAGGGCTAATGATATTAGTATAAGCAGGAAGATAATCATTTCATACTCGTATTAATTGAATAAGTAAATTCGATTCAGGATTTTTTCAAATTCTAACTTTATTTCAAGGCTGAACTCTGGCTTGATGGCAAGCACTATGACAGGTATTATTCCTGAGGGAATGGGTCATAATACAAGGGAGAATGAAGAGATACTGGAAGCAGTTCCCAATAATTAATTAGCTTTATCACTTTATAAAACTTTAAATCAATTATTATGGATAGGTTAAAATTTGTTATAAGTATTGTATTGATTGCAATTTCAACAAATCTTTTTGCTCAGCTATCTGTTGATGGAGAATTCAGAAGCAGGTTTGCTATTGATCATGGTTATAAGCTTCCTGTAAAAGCTGAAACAGATGCTGTTTTTTCTTTCGATCAACGCACAAGATTGATAATAAATTTTTCAAACGATAAATTATCTACAAGGTTCACCTTACAGGATGCACGTGTTTGGGGTGGAGATGATTTGGTGAATAAAACTGGTGTGGAGGGTAACTCATCATCATTTGGTGTTTATGAAGCATGGGTTGATTTAAGAATCACTAATAATTCAAGTATTCGTGTAGGTCGTCAGGAGTGGAATTACAACGATATGAGAATGCTTTCATGGAGAAACTGGTGGACATCTGGCCTGAGTTATGATGGAATTCTTTATAAAATGCATAATCAAGGTTCAGGATGGTTTATTGACTTAGGAGTATCGTATAATAATGATGGATTTCGTACAGGAATGGTTGACAATTCTACATGGAATTACGACAAAATGAAAACCATGAACTTCCTGAATATTAAAAAGGTATTTAATGAGAAACTTTCTGTAGCATTGATGTTTACACTTTCAGGAAAGGAAGATACCACTAATATATTATTGGGAACAGGAACTCATGGTATTAATATTAATTATAATAAAGGAAAGAAAGTTGAGAATGGTTTATTTGCTCACGCTTCCGGATATTATCAGCATGGTGGTGATATGAATAGGGGTTCTGACGGTGCTCGTAAGAGCATATCTGCATATTTAATTGCTGGAGAACTCGGTTTTAGAACTCTGGAAAAGAAAATGGAAGTTTCACTTGGAATGGAGTTAATATCAGGACAAGATTACTCAAACAGTGGTGAATCTTATAATAACACCCGCCATTCGTTTGATTTGATGTATAGTGCGCGCTTTCCATATTATGGCGGGCATATGAACCACTTCCTGGTCCAGGATAATTATAAGATAGGAACAAAAGGCGGAGGTTATTTTGATCCGTATTTTAAAGTAAACTATAAGCTTAGTAAAAAGACAATTATTGATTTTGTCTTTTATGCTCCAATACTAAATACTAAAGTGCTTGCGCATAGTGGCTTTGATCCTGTTACCAAAAAGCCGGTAACTGAGTTGGATGACAATGGTGATCCTGTATACTGGAAAGGAAGCCTGGGGAATTATATAGACCTGGCTATAACTCAGAAATTCAGTAAGGAAGTAATTCTTAAAACAGGATTCTCATATGGCATTATCTCAGATATTAAGAACCAGATGGTTTATGGATACAAAGATGCTGCTAAGAAAGAACTATATGACATGGGAAATAACTATTTTGTATATACCATGCTGATCGTAAAACCTAACTTTTTTAAATCGAAATAAACTGGATCCTGTTTATTATGGCTTCATTATTTCAGATGCCAATTCATCAGTCCAGTTACAAATGTCTGTAACTTGTTTCTCAGATAAGCTTGCTTCTCGATGAAGTTTAATATACTCTTTCAATGGCATTGAACCTTTATCAAGCACTTCGCAAATATCGACAAGTGCGCTTATTTTTTCACGTTTTGAAAAAGTGCCCCATTCTGAAAAATTCAACTCTTCCTTACCTTCAACAACATGTTTGTTAATATACCAGGATAAGGGGGCAATTTTTGCATAAAAGGGATATTTTGTCTTGTTGGAATGGCAGTCATAACATGCATTTTCAATATTGATCTTAATAGAATCAGGCATATCAGTTATTTGCATGAAAAAATCATCTGTAGTAGGTTCAGATAAATTCTTTTCCGGTTGAAAGAATTGAATAACAATAAATGCCAGAATGATAAATCCGGTAGTGATCAGCAGTATTCGTTTCACTCTCCCATGATTTTATTTATCTCATCATCTACCCATTTACATACTAACTTTATTTCTTCATCGCTTAGTTTACGATCAGGATATTTGTTAAGAAATTTTTTCGGAGGCATATCCCTCTCTTCCATTGTTTTACAGATGTTATCCAGTTTCTTGATCTTTTTAGTGTCTTTAAGTCCGTCCCATTTAGAGAAATTAAGCTTCATTTTGGCTTTGACACTTTTTGCGTCATCATTATGGCAACCGTAACATGATTTCATAATGACATCCTGAACATCTGCAGGAAATCCAAGATCCGGTGCTTTTTCCTGGGGAGGATCTGTAAGTTTAGGATTGTTTTGGCTTGAAGGGCTCAATGCTGCAAACACAATAAATGCAGCAACAGATATTAATGCAAAAACTGTTTTTCTTTTCATATTTGATAGTTTTAAGTTAATTCAGAAATAATAAACAAATAATATTGAGAAAAGTCTTTAGAAATTGAATTTTATTTTTGAAAGTAATATTTCTTTTTTTAAATTCCGTTTAAAAGCTATATTTTAATTTCGTGTAAATCATGGAATTATCGTCATAACGTCCAAACATACCCCTTTCATCGCCAAGGAAAATATTTGATCCGAGTAATATTGAGAAGCTGTCGCTAAAATCATAGGTGACTTTTGGTCTTATCAAAGCATCGCCATATTTAAGCCCAACATATGAAAATAATTCAAGGTGTAAGGTTTCCCGCATTGCATCGAAGCGGGCAAGGAAGGTCATGGTATTTTGAAATTCATCTTCTTCTATAAAATTATTATAATCCATAATGTACTTCTGAATAAACTGAGCACTCAATTTCAGGCTACCAATACCATAATCAAGTCCAACAACATAGTGCAGATAGTCTTTTTGTGCAAGAGCCCCGTCTGCTTTGGGGTCAGCAGTCTGGAAGTATTTACCATTGTAATAAGCAGCTTCACCACGAAGTACAAAACCCTTAATATCAGTAGTAAATGAACCACCAGCAACTGTTAAGCGATGATGTTCAGGAGTTATGAGCAATCCGCTAAGCACAGGCATATTGGTTATTGTATCAATTTCAAATTGTTTTTCAATATACATACTTGGTGTGGCATCCCAGGTATAGGCTCCCATCAAATCGAAGTCGATGGCAGAGGAGGATAATGAATATTTCAAATATACCTCACTATTTTCCAGACTGGGGTTAATTTTTTCTTTTGAATAATCGTAAGTTGGGGAAGCCGGAAACTCAGGTGGTTTAAACCATATTGAGCCCGGTACTGGATATTCATTGCCGGCATAAATTGGTTTCCAGATAGCTTCGATGGTGCTTTTACCAAAATAAAAATCAACTTTAGCAGCATAAACGCCTATTCTGATCTCGTCAAAATCAGGTAACAGAAATTCGGTAAGATTGAGCGGTGAAACAATATCGGTGATAAAAACTCCATCGGCTTTGCCCCAGACAATTTGCTGCTTTCCTATACGGATGTCAATATTGTCAAAATACAAATCAAGATAAATTTCCCGCATTCGAAAATCAAGGCTGTCAATGTCATAAAGATAAAACATGGGGTTGGCTTTAAAGGCCATCCGGTCACCCATTTTTTCAAAGTTTATATTGAGGGTGTTTTGGAGCATATTAAAATTTCCATTATTATATTGTACCCCTGTATAATTCCTTACAAAACCATTTATATCAACATCTTGTGACTTCACTGTTATGACAATGCTGATGGCAATTAGTATGATTGATATTCTTTTCATAGTTTAATTGATTTATATCCCTCTCATCATGATTCGCTCGGTAAATTTAGAATCGGAAATTCCGGTATTTATATTGATGTCACTCAGAACCATCATCGTTTTATGATTTTTCTGAACGTTTTGCATTTCAGAATTTGTTATGACCAAAAAGCCTGATATTTCTTCGAATCTTTTTATATGAAGGATCTTTAGCAAGTCTTCATCTTCGTCATAAAATTCTTTTTTTAGTCCGATGAATTTGTCTTTCCTGATCCATGTAATAGTCTTGGAGTAAATATAATCCTCATCTTTAGAGATGCTTTCCACTATATAATAATCAACACCATCAATGATTTCCTCCCCAATAAGTTTGTGTGTATCGTCGTCTAATTTGCGATCTCCAAGATCATCGTATGTAAAATCAGATCCCATGAAATAGTCGCTTTTGCTATCGCTTGATATACGTTTGGTCTTTTTCAATGCCGGTAAGTATATCCACTGATCATCGTTCTTACTCTCATCATCATAGGACCAGTTCATGAATGAAGTGTTTTTGACATCTGCCGGCGACTGGAAGAACATGATGCTTTTTTCCATTTCACCCATATCCTTTGTGAATTGCTTTATCTTTCTGATCCTTTCTTTTCCGCTTTTATTTATAAGTGTCATTGTAAGGTTTGATGTCATATCATCACCTTCCGGACGATTGTAGACTTTTTCTATAATTTCTCTTGCTGTCATATCCTGAGCCATTGTCTGATAGCCCATTGAAATGATGATAGCAAATACTGTTACTAAGATTTTTGAGTTTTTCATTTTTTCTTCTTTTTAAAATAGATATTCGACACATTTAATAAAACAAGCATAATTGTAAGCGTTCCCAGGAAGCTTGTAAACATATTCAAAGATACCAGGGCACCGAGTTCGCGGTTTGGTGGAAATACTGAAAACAGCAGGACTAAAAATCCGGCAATGACCACAATAGCATTAAAGCTGATTGCCCTGCCTGAATGTGCCATGGTTTTTTGTGCAGTCAGTAGCTTATCCCCGGTATTTATTGCATTTAATTTATATTGCTCAATGAAATGTACTGCATAATCAATTCCGATACCTATAGCAATACTTGAAAGCAATGCTGTTGTGGTACTTAACGGAATATCTAAAAAACCCATGGTCCCAAAACTGATGAGGGCTGTGACTACAATAGGGACAGCACCAATTAATCCCAGCTTGAAATTTTTAAACATAATTCCCAACAGGATAATTACAATAATCAGCGACAGGATTATACTCATGATCTGTCCTTCAAGGATCAGGTCGGTAAAAATCAGTCCCTTATAACCACTTCCAGCGTAGTTGATCGTAATATCTTTTTCCATAAAGTCATCCTCAAAGCTGTTTATTGCTGCCAATGCTGCATTAATGGCTTTGGAATTATCACTTTTAAGCTGGAAATTCACATTCAGTTTTGAGTAGTCATAGTCAACAACTTTATTCAGGTTTTCCGGATCGCCTGACATTTCGTAAAGCAACAGGTATTGAGCGATCATTTCTTTACTGTCAGGAATGGTATTAAACTCTTCCTTGTCGGCATTCATTACCTTATTCATCCTATTAACATAATCGGTAAGTGAAAATGAATTTCCTGCAACTTCCAGTTCCTGTACAACTGTCTTTTGCATTTTATTAACCAACTTCAGCACTTCAGGTTCTTTGAAAACATCTGTGTTTTTATCCCCGGCATCCAAAATAAGATTGAGCGTGGTTGTCCCCCCAAAATGTTCATTGATAAACTTATCAGTCAGCACAATTTCACTATCCTTTTCGAATTTATCAAGGAAACTTGAGTTGATCCATATTTTCTGCATTCCTATAACTGATAAGATTATAATTACAGCGGTAGCAATAATGGAGATGCTTTTTCTTCTCACAATCCATGAAGCAATATTGTCAGCAAGGCCCGGCTTAGCATTTGTTTGCTTTGTTTTAATCTTTTTTACTTTTGGAAGACCAAAAATCATAATTCCTGCCGGTATCAGGGTCAGAGAAAACAACATAGCTGCCAATACTCCTAAAGCGGTAAAGATCCCGAAATATTTAATTGGATAAACCTGCGAGGAGAGCAAGGAGATGAATCCAACTGCAGTTGTTATGGAAGTCATCACTACAGGCTTCCACATATTATTTATCATATCAATGCTCGCTTCTTTCTTAGATGTAGCAGGATTTTTTCGCAGAAATAGCTGCAGATGGCTGTAAAGGTGGATACCGTCGGCAACCCCTATGGCAATAAGCATGACAGGTATCATTGTAGAAACCGCGTATATGGGGATGTTAACCAATGCCATCAATCCAAATGCCCATAGAACACTAAAAAATACCACCATCATTGTGAGTATGGTACTTTTTATACTTCTAAGCATAATAAACAGTACAAGGGTTATTACAAGCAGTACTATTGGAACCATCTTTTTCATATCAGCAGGGCCCAGAAGAGCCATTGTTCCTTCCACAATCGGCCTGCCTGCTACATGTATTTTAATATCTTCTGTTTGGAATGAGGCAGCCAGTTCAAGTATTTCCTCGTAAAATTCCTGAGTAAAAATATCATCTTTAATTTCTGCAACTACTACAGTTACTGTTTCATCGTATGATACTAAACGAC
>CAZDWF010000067.1:0-20063 GCA_964508895.1 uncultured Bacteroidales bacterium | reverse complement strand
GGGATGGTACCTATAACGGAGAGATCATGCCCATGGGAACCTATACATGGAAAGCAGCCGGGCAGTTCGTGGATGGATCGTTCTGGAAGGGGATGCCGGATACCGATGGGAAGATCAAGCCCTATGGGACGGTGACGCTTATTAGATAGATTATAGATCATAGATCGGATTATAGATTCTGTTAACTTAGTTCTGCAGGGGCGTAAAATCTTTCCGTTACGTGTCACATTCTTAGATATGACGCCCCATTTATATCAATAATACATCCTGTCATATAATCTGTGCCATCAGCAGCTAAAAAAGTTGCAAGTCGCGCTATTTCATTGGGTTCAGCTGCACGGTTTAATGGACTCTGAGCTTTGACCTCTCTTGCTTTTGGACTACTAAGTATGTATTCAGACATGTCTGTTTCAACAAATCCCGGAGCTATCATGAATACTTTGATATTATACGGAGCAAGATTTTTCGCCATGGATTGTCCTAATGAGTTCAATCCTGCTTTTGCTGCTCCATAAGGCCATGAAGTGGGTTCCCCTCTGAAGGCACCTCTTGAAGTAATATTGATGATCTTTCCTGATTTGTTTTTCTTCATTTCCTTAGCAACGAGGTAGGAGAGGTTTGCCGGGCCGTTCAGGTTAACATTTATGGTTTCCTGGAAATTCATCCTGAAATCATCATACTCTAAATTTATTGCATCGAATTCATTGTATATTCCTGCATTATTTACAAGTATATCAATGCGGCCAAATTTTGCTATAGAAGCTTTTACCATTTTCCCAATAGCTTCAGGATCTGACATATCAGCACTGAAGGTCATATGACCTCCCTGGAGAGAGTTTAATAAGTCTTCAGCTTTATCTTTTTCCTTATTATAATGAATGATCAGGTTTGCTCCGGCATTAGCATAAAAAGTAGCTATAGATTTGCCTATTCCTCTTGAAGCACCTGTGATAAGTGCGATTTTATTATTAAGTTTTATTTCCATTTTTTGTATAATAGAATTTCATGTAGGTGGAATTGGTAAAGGGTATATTTTTATCAAGTTAAAAGAGTGAATATCACCTGTCAGCTTAAAAATATTATCATTTAAAAATAACTCATTATTTGTTCAAAAAACTCCACCACAAATGTTGGTCTTATTACAATTGTAAATACAATTCCATAAATAGCACCCAGGAAATGTGCGCTGTGCCCAATATTATCTCTTCCTCTTTTTGACATATATGCGGAGTAAAAAAGATATGCTAATCCAAAAAGTATTGATGGAATAGGTATAGGAACAAAGAACATATAAATGGTTCCTGTGGGATGAAGAAAAATGCTGGAGAACAGTACAGCTGAAACAGCTCCTGAAGCACCTACGGCATTGTAATATACATTATCTTTATTCCTTGCAAAGTCGAGCAGGACGGAAAATATAATTCCTCCAACATATAGCAGGATGAAGAAAAAGTAAGCTTTTACTCCAAAATATGCCAGGAATACTTCCATCACAAAATCACCAAATGAATAAAATACAAACATATTGATGAGAAGGTGCATCCAGTTGGCATGCAAAAGTGCGTAAGTGAAAAACCTGTATCCTTCTTTGGAGTGTTTTATGAAATAGGCATTGAATTTTAATTTGTCGAATAACTCCCCGTTCTGGAAAGCCATTATCGATATGATAGCGGTAATGGCAATTATTACAAAAATTATTATCATATCTCTAATTTCCTGTTACAACTTCACCTGATGTATAATCCAGTTCTGACCCAAACATTGAGTGTGGTATCAGGTAAATAGCTAAGAGTACAATGGCTGCAGCAATAACCCAGCCTCTGTGGTTTTTGTTCTTACGTAATCTGATAATTGCAATTACCCAAAAGATAAAAGCCACAAGGGTTTTGTTATCAGTAAGATCCTGACCGAATGGCCAACCTGTCCAGAAATCTCCAAAAGCATACTTCTGAACTACTGGTCCTAAAATTAACCCTCCCAAAAAGAGTAAGATAGTTGTGATAATGGCATATTTGTATGTTAATGGCCTTTTGAGTATAGCCTCAACACCAGTACGTGTGGAGAATATCATCACCATAAACATTAAGACGACATGAATGATCAGAACAGAAAGAGGAACAGCTCCGGTAAACCTTATTATTACGAAATCTTCTGTTAGCACATAAGCTTTGTAGTCTTTAACAAGACTAGCAATATACTGCAGCTTTCCTGCCATGGGTTGCCCGGGCAAGACCATGATAAGGTATTCGCCATCTCTCTGCATATCAACAGCTGTCCATTCTTCATCAACATTATACCTCTTGTATTGATAGATTCCGGTGATCTCTTGATCAGGGACCTTTATTTTGATAACCTCATCATCATTTCCGGAGTGTGATCTTGGCATTTTATACTTTATCACCTCATTTTCAACGACTACCTTTCCTGATTTTGGATGTGTTGGTCCTGTTTTTCTTTGATAATAAGCTATTGCCAGAGTGAAAATAATCACTAAAAACCATATCAATCCTGATTTCCCTTTTCCTTTATTAGTCATGTTATTTGTTATTTAATAAATTATAAAACTTCTGATGTAATCTAGTCCTGATATCAAGTTCCATAATTTTGGAATTATCAGCATCAGGATGTATCCTGTTAGATAAAAAAACATATACCAGTCCGTTTTCAGGATCAGCCCATGCATAAGTACCTGTGAAACCACCATGTCCAAAACTTTTGGGTGAGGCTGATTTGCAATGAGGCCCATGCTCTCTGTAATCAAACAATGGCTTGTCAAATGCCAATCCTCTTCTATTATTATCCAGCGGAAATTGTACTGATGTGTATTTGATGATCAGATTGGTATCAAGATATTGTTCATTGCCATAATTTCCGTAATCCAGGAACATCTGCATCATAACTGCCATATCATTGGCATCGGAAAATAAACCTGCGTGACCTGAAACTCCGCCAATCAATGCGGCACCCTGATCGTGGACATCTCCCTTTAATAGTTGCTTTCTGAATACTTTATCATCTTCGGTAGGGATCAGCCTGCCAGGAGAAAATTTTTGTAAGGGTAAAAATCCCATAGTTGATAAGCCTAATGGTTTATAAAACCCCTCGCTTAAATAATTTTCGAAAGGCTTGTTGTTTATTTCTTCTGTAGTTCTTGCAATGAGATAAAAACCAAGGTCACTGTATTTATATTCCATGTTTTCCCTTAACCTTGAATCTTTAATGCTATCAAAGATGATATACTTATACAATGTTTTGGTATACAATCCTTCTGCAACCCTGACAGGAAATTCATCACTTATTTGTTTTCTAAAAAAACTACTGTCAATTTCATCATTTTCTATTACATACCTGTAATATGGTATCCATGCTTTAAATCCTGATTTATGACATAGTATCTCACTGATGATCATATCCTCTTTATCAGTGCCTTTAAGGAATTCAAGGTATAATGATAGTTTTCTGTCAGGATCAATTTTACTATCTTCTTCCATCTTCATCATGGCTGGTGCCGTTGCAGCTATTTTTGTCAGTGAAGCAAGGTCGTAAATATCATCTTCCTTAACCTTGATTTGCTTGTCGTAAGTATGATGGCCAAATGACTTATTATAAAATACAATCCCATCTTTTGCTGATATTACCTGGCAACCCGGATATGCTTTTTCAGAAATTCCTTCTTCTATAATTGCTTCAAGAGCTATAATGGAATCTGCTTCAATCCCAAATTCTTCAGGAAGGGAGTATTTTAATCTTGTTTTCTGAGTTTCAATTCCTGAATACAAGGGGTAGTTCTCACCTGCTGTGACGGGGAGCTTTCCTTTGGCTTCAATACCTCCAAATATCAACTGGGCTGAAAGGTCTTGTGCTTCTTTGTCATCCTGATAAGATACTATTATCGCTATGATATTTTCTTTTTCAGGAATTTGATCTAGAGAGTAAGGACAAGCAGGCAACACTATAATGGTTTTGTGATGATTGCTTATCGAGTCAATGATCTCTGTAGATCTGCCGGTTAGTCCATATTCTTTGAAAGGAAATATGCTTGTATGCTGAAAGTCAATTATCACAAGGTTTTTATTTTTAATCCTTGTGAGCATAGCAGTAAAATTATCATCCTCTGGTGACTTTACAATCTGTTGTAAAAGAACCGGGCTGTATCTTTTTAATGATTTTTGAAAGGTAGTGATTTCATCACTGCCAACAGAGATTGATGCAATTTTTAAAGTGTCAAGTCTCTTTAAAGGAATAATATCACTTGTGTTTTTCACAAGTGTAATTGCATTTTCAATCAGCTTTCTTTTTAAATATACATCTTCACTTTTGTTCAGTTCCTGAACAAGATTTGCTGTGTTAATTGCCTTGAATTTGTTTAGTCCTGTTTTATACTTATAATAGAGTATTTTACGACATTTCTGTCTGATGAATTCTTTACTTATCTCACCATTTTTCACAGCTTTTTCAATAGCTTTCACCGCATCAGGGAGATCCTGTGGGAGCAACAGAATATCATTGCCGGCTTTCAAGGCCATTAACGCTATTTCTCCATTCTTAAAGTATTTTCTTACCCCTTGCATATCAAGGGCATCGGTAACGATCAGCCCCTTAAAGCCGAGTTCATTTCTTAAGAGGGAATCTGTTAATGGTTTTGACAGAGTACTTGCGACATTGGGAGTTTTTTCAATTGCAGGAATATATAAATGTGCTATCATGACCCCATCCAATCCTGCATTAATAAGTTTTTTGAAAGGATAAAGTTCAAGCTCATTCAATCTCGTTTTATCATGTTTGATAAGTGGTAGAGTTAGATGTGAATCAGAATCAGTATCTCCATGTCCCGGAAAATGCTTTGCTGTTGCAATTATTCCTTCATCCTGCAATCCTTTCATATAATTTATCCCAAACTGACTTACCCTTTCTTTGTCTTCACTAAATGACCTCATTCCAATAATAGGATTTGCAGGATTGGAGTTAACATCAACTACCGGTGCAAAGTTTATTTGTATACCCATAGTTTTGCATTGCCGGCCAATGGAACGACCCATTTCATAAATCAGATCAGTATCATTGATCGCACCCAGAGTCATCTGGAAAGGGAATGACATAGCATCATTCAGCCGCATCCCAAGTCCCCATTCACCATCAATACTTATAAATAATGGTACTTTGGCAATAGTTTGCCACTTGTTGGTTTTTTCAGCTTGTTCAATAGCGTTTCCCCTGAAAAATGTCACACCTCCCAGATTGTAGTCTTTGATGTATTTTGGGATTTTTCTGTTATAGTCCTTTCCGGGATAATTGGCACGGACAATAAATAGCTGGCCAATCTGCTCTTTCGTACTGAGGGTGATCATTACAGAATCGACCCATTTTTTTGCATTGAGGCTGTCAAATTCTGTCAGCCTATCCTGGCAAAAAGCAGAAAGAGTTAATATAAACGCTATTATTATTATCAGATGCCTCTTCATCCTGAATTAATTTAGAACTTGTAAAAATAAAATAAATAGATCAATTCACATAATAAAACTACTTTTCCTTTCATATTCTTAATGAAAATGTTTTCCATTTTTATTAACATTGATTTATTGTTGGTAGAATTTGAAGTATTTTTGAAATAAAAACTAAGATGTACGAAGTAAAAGAGCTTGAAAGGATTGCGTCGCAAGTGAGACGTGATATTATTCGAATGACAAACAGGGCTGCCTCAGGCCATCCGGGTGGTTCTTTAGGCAGTACAGATTTTCTTGTCGCATTATACTTTAATATCCTGAATCATAATCCTGAAAATTTCAAAATGGACGGAATTGGAGAGGATTTATTCTTCCTTTCAATAGGACATATTTCTCCTGTTTTTTATAGTGTTCTTGCCAGGTCCGGATATTTTGATATTGAGGAGCTGAATACTTTCAGAATACTGAATTCAAGATTACAGGGGCATCCTGCCACTGAAGAGGGACTTCCTGGAATACGTATTGCCTCTGGCTCATTAGGACAGGGTTTATCAGTGGCTGCCGGTGCTTCTCTTGCAAAAAGACTAAATGAGGATGATTCATTGGTTTTTTGTCTGCTGGGTGATGGCGAATGTGAAGAAGGACAGATATGGGAGGCTGCAATGTTTGCTTCTGCAAGGAAAATTGATAATCTGATAGCTGTGGTGGATTACAATGGAAAACAAATTGATGGTCCGCTTGATGAAGTGATGCCAATGGGTGACTTCTATGCAAAATGGTTATCCTTCGGATGGGAAGTGCTGGAGATGGATGGGAATAATATGACAAGTATTATTGAAATAGTTGATGAGGCTAAAGCACTGACTGGTAAAGGGAAGCCTGTTGTTATACTTATGAAGACGGAAATGGGGCATGGAGTAGATTTTATGGCAGGAACTCACAAATGGCATGGTTCTCCACCAAATGATGAACAGGCAGAACTAGCTTTAGGACAGCTGGAAGAAACCCTGGGAGATTTTTAATAAACATTATATGCTCAAACGAATATTTATATACATGTTTTTAGGGCTGATATTAACTCAGTCTGTTTATTCCCAAATAAAAGAAGAAAAGGAATTTATTCCTCCTTTAACTCGAATTTTGTTTGTTTTTGATGCATCACATTCCATGATAGGCAGGTGGCAGAGCGATAAAAAAATTGATATTGCCCGCAGACTACTTATAAATACACTTGACTCTTTAAAGGGTGTTGAAAACCTGGAACTTGCTTTAAGAGCTTATGGACATCAAAGGCACTATCCACCAAAGTATTGTGATGATACACGGCTTGAGGTCCCTTTTGGTACGAATAATTATGAGGAGATCAAGCACAGATTACGCTCATTAGATCCAAAAGGAACAACACCTATTGCGTATGCTCTTCGAAAAGCCGGACAGGATTTTCCTCCATGTGATAATTGTCGTAATATCATCATACTTATTACTGACGGATTGGAAGAATGTGAAGGTGATCCTTGTGATGTATCTGAGTCATTACAGAAAAATGGTGTAGTTCTCAAGCCCTTTATTATAGGAATTGGAAGAAATTTCCAGGAGCAATTTGATTGTGTGGGAACATATTTTGACGCGTCCAGCGAGCATCAGTTCGATAAAGCTCTGGATTATGTAATATCTCAGGCATTGAATAGGACAACAGCACAGGTAAACCTCCTGGATTCTTATGGAAACCCCACAGAAAGTAATGTGAATATGACCTTTTATGATAATTTCTCAGGAAAGGTCAGGTATAATTATGTCCACACTTTTAATAGCAAAGGTGTTCCTGACACTTTATTGATAGATCCACTTATTACTTATGATATCGTTGTGAATTCAATTCCACCTGTAAGAAAAGACAGTGTTATGCTAACATCAGGAATGCATAATATTATTTCTATCAATGCTCCACAGGGTTATATCAGGCTAAAAGTTGACGGGAATGATAATTCATTGAAGTCTCTTCAATGTATTATACGACAGGATGGAGATTTTCAAACAGTGAATATCCAGAACTTTGGATTAACTGAAAAATATCTTACAGGCATTTACGACCTTGAAGTTCTCTGTTTGCCCAGAATTTATATCAATGAGGTTGAAGTAATTCAAAGTTCTACAACAACTGTTGAAATACCGGTTCCCGGAATTGCAGTGTTTCAGAATACCGCCAAAGGCTTTGGTAGTATTTATGTTATGAGGGGAGATAAACAGGAATGGGTTTATAATTTCAGAGAAAATAGCCCTATGCAGGAAACATTGATACTGCAACCAGGGCAGTATATTGCAATTTTCAGGGCAAAATTTGCTGATAAGTCAATTTATACAATAGAAAGAGAGTTCAGGATTACATCCGGAAGAACAACAAACATCAAAATATTTTAATGATGGAAGAAGTTATGACGAAATTTACAGTTATTAATCATAAAGATACTCGTTCAGGATTTGGTGAAGCCCTCTATGAACTGGGAAACAAGAACGATAATATAGTAGCCCTTTGTGCTGACCTTACCGGATCTCTTAAAATGAATAAGTTCGCTGATGAATTTCCTGACAGGTTTTTTCAGCTGGGTATAGCCGAAGCAAATATGATGTGTGTTGCTGCAGGATTAACTATTGGTGGCAAAATACCTTTTACTGGCACTTTTGCCAACTTCAGCACCTCAAGGGTTTATGACCAGGTTCGACAATCTATAGCTTATTCAAATAAGAATGTGAAGATATGTGCTTCTCATGCAGGCTTAACTCTTGGGGAAGACGGAGCTTCTCATCAGGTGCTTGAAGATATTGGCATGATGAAGATGCTTCCCAATATGGTGGTGATCAATCCGTGTGATTTCAATCAGACAAAAGCTGCTACTTACGCAATAGCTGAACATGTAGGTCCTGTTTACCTGAGATTTGGAAGACCAAAGGTGCCTAATTTTATTCCTGAAGATTTTCCATTTGAAATTGGGAAAGCAATTGTTTTAAAGGAAGGTAAAGATGTAAGCATTTTTGCAACAGGGCATATGGTATGGAAAGCTCTTGAAGCTGCAAGCCAGCTCGAACTAATTGGTATAGATGCTGAAGTTATTAATATCCATACTATTAAACCTCTTGATGAGGATGCAATACTGAGTTCAGTAGCTAAAACAGGCTGTGTGGTAAGTGCTGAAGAACATGAGATCAATGGTGGACTGGGTGATAGTATCGCCCAACTGCTGTGCAGGAAGTTCCCTGCCCCAATGGAAATGATTGCAGTGATGGATGAGTTTGGAGAGAGTGGAAAGCCACATGAGTTACTTGAAAAATATGGGTTGGAAACGAAGAATATACTCGAAGCATCTCAAAAGGTGATGCAAAGGAAATAGACTTTTAGTCTTTTCTGTCGATTGGCATGATACGTTACGCGTCACGCGTCACGCGTTACGATAAATCCAAAGCTAGGTCAATAAAATGAAGATATTTTTAGTGGGATTTATGGGTGCGGGTAAAACAACCCTCGGACGTAAGCTTGCTTCAAAGCTTAGGTGTAAATTCTATGATACTGACCATTATTTCGAGGAAAAATATCATTTCAGCATTTTTAATTTTTTTGAGTTTTTTGGAGAAGAGAAATTCCGTGAAATGGAAAGAGAAATACTCCATGAGCTGATCAGGGATAAAGATGATGTTGTAATATCAACAGGAGGAGGTGCAGCCTGTTTTTTTAATAATATGGAGATGATGAATAAAAACGGAATTACCGTTTATGTAAAACTCCACCCAAATTCACTGAAACAGAGGTTGTTGCAATCAAAGAGAAGAAGGCCGGCCGTGAAAGACTTAAATGAGGAAGAAATGGAATTATATATTAAAAGGCTCTTGTCTGAGAGAGACGAGTTCTACAATAGGTCGCAAATTATTGTGAAGGGGGAGAATTGCGATGTTAATGATATTCTAAAGGAACTAAATAAAATTGAATGAGGTTTTTAATGATGCAGATAATCTCTTCGCAATTAATCACCTCTTCCTTCCGATTAATCCTGTCTTAATTCTTTAATTTTTAGTTTTACAATATTCTCAACATGATGTGTTTGAGGAAACATGTCTACGGGTTGAATTTCATCAACGGAATATTTTTCGCTTAAAATAGCCAGGTCCCTGGCCTGGGTTGCAGGATTACAACTTATATATATGATCTTTTCAGGATTTATCTCCAGTATTTTCTGACAGACTTTTTCAGCCATTCCGGCTCTTGGTGGATCTGTTATGATTACATCAGGTTTACCTTCTTTTTGTATCAAGTCGTCGTTTAGAATTACTGACATATCTCCTGCATGAAAACTTGTATTTTCAGCATCATTTAAACTTGCATTTAAATATGCATCATCAATAGATTCCTGTACGTATTCTATACCCACAACTTTCTTCACCCGGGAAGCTATGAAAAGTGCTATGGATCCGGTTCCTGAATAAAGGTCGTAAACACATTCATCTCCTTTAATTTTAGCCATATTTCTTGCAATCTTATACATTTTTAATGCCTGACCAGGATTTGTCTGGAAAAATGATTTAGGTCCAATCCTGTATTCTGTTTCTTCGAACTGCTCACTTAAAAATGGCTTGCCATCGTAATGTCTTACTATTTGATCTGATATATCAGGATTTCTTTTTTCACTAATTGTATAATATAATGATGTTATTTCAGGATGTTTGTTTTTTAAATGATCCAGCATCTTGAATATATCTTCTTTCTTGTCTTCCCCGACAATGAGATTAACAAGTAATTCATCCGTACTGGTTGTTCTTATTATTATATTTCGCAGGAATCCGGTCCAGCTTCTGACATCATTAAAGCTGTAATCCTGCCTGATGGCAAAATCTCTTATTGTATTTCGGATTGCATTTGACGGATCTTTCTGTAAAAGGCAGTCCTCAATATCAAGTATCTTGTTGTATCTTCCCGGGAGGTGAAATCCCAGGGCTCTTGTATCCTGCTTTTCATCCTTCTCTTTGAGTGGCTCTGTGAACCACTTATGATTGGAAAAAGTGAATTCGAGCTTGTTCCTGTAGTAATATTCGTTTTCGGAAGGGATGATAGGATTGATCTTCTCAAAATCAAGTTTGCCTATCCTTCTGAAATTGTCTTCTACCTGTTTTTGCTTATAGAACAACTGGTCTTCATACGACATATTTTGCCACTTACATCCCCCGCAGGTGCCGAAGTGTTTGCAGGCAGCATCTATCCTTTTTTCGGAATATTTGTGGAATTTTATTATCCTGCCATCCATATAGGATTTTCTTTTCCTGAAAATTTCAACATCAACTATATCTCCAGGAACCCCAAGTGGTATAAAGATTACTTTATTATCGTGGCGTGCTACTGACTTTCCTTCCGAACCCGCATCAACGATCTCAATGTTTTCTATTATCTGTTTTCTTTTTTTTGCCATAATTATATAAATGCCAGACAAAATTACTATATTGAAGTGATAATTTATTAATGCTGAGTGTATATTTGTAAAAAAAATGAATTATGAAAGTTCTGCCCATCGAAAAAGTCCGTGAAGCGGATAAATATACCATTGAAAATGAACCCGTTGACTCAATAGAGCTAATGGAAAGAGCAGGAAGAGCTGCTTTTAAATGGATTTACAAGAAGTTAAAAAGGGGAGATAGAGTAAAGGTTTTTGCAGGATTAGGTAATAATGGAGGTGACGGGCTTGTTATTGCTCGCATGCTGTCGAAGCAAAATATTCCGGTTGACGTATATGTGATCAGATATAGTGATGAAACTACAGATGATTTCAGGATTAACTACGAGAGGTTGAAAATGATGCCAGAGGTTCGGATGTATGACCTTAAAGATATTGCTCAGATGCCTGACCTCAAAGCAACAGATATTATAGTGGATGCTATCTTTGGTTCAGGCTTATCGAAACCGGTATCCGGTTTTATCGCAAAAGTTATTCATGCGATCAATGAATCAAAAAGTATAGTTATAGCAATCGATACACCTTCAGGTTTATTTGCTGATACCAGTAGTATCAAACATAAGAATAATATTATAAAAGCGGATTATACTCTTTCATTTCAATTCCCAAAGTTTGCTTTTTTTTCATCGGAAAATGAAGAATATGTCGGTGAATGGGAGGTAATACCTATAGGCTTACATCCTGATTTCATCAAAGATGTTGATGCTGAGAACTTTTATGTTGACGAAGATGAGATCCGCAGAATAATGCATCAAAGAAGCAAATTCTCACACAAGGGTTCATATGGGCATGCCTTATTGATATCAGGAAGTATAGGAAAAATGGGTGCAGCAAGCATGGCTTCCAAAGCTGCCTTGAGATCAGGATTAGGATTGCTTACAACTCATGTTCCGAAATGTGGGATGAATGTATTGCAAACATCTGCTATGGAAGCTATGGCAAGTATTGATAAGGATGATTATGTTTTTTCAGCGCATCCTGATCTTGATATGTATAATGCTATTGGAATCGGTCCGGGCTTAGGTACAGAACCAAAAACTCAGAGTGCTATTAAACTTTTAATTCAGAATGCCGGAATACCATTGCTTATTGATGCTGATGCTATCAATATCCTGGCTGAAAACAAAACATGGATATCATTTCTTCCCCCAAATAGTATAATTACACCTCACCCAAAAGAATTTGAAAGGATAGCAGGAAAAGCATCAAGTGGTTTTGACCGCATGGAATTACAAAGGGAGTTCAGTTTGAAAAATTCTGTTTATGTTGTTTTAAAGGGAGCATACACCAGCACCAGTTGTCCGGATGGCACGTGCTATTTCAACTCAACAGGAAACCCTGGAATGGCAACAGCAGGTTCAGGTGATGTGCTTACAGGAATTATTTTAGGATTGATGGCCCAGTCATATATGCCATTTGAAGCAGCGATAATGGGTGTATTTCTTCATGGCCTCTCAGGAGATCATGCTGCATCGAAATTAAGCCAGCCGGCAATGATAGCAGGAGATATAATAGATTATATCCCAAATGCTTATAAAGAAATTATGAAGTTGTAATTGGTGTTAGGCAACTTTATTTTGATCAACAATATCTTCTTCTACCCTAAGGTTTTTGATAATGAAACTTTGCCTGTCAGGAGTATTCTTACCCATATAGAATGATAAAATTTCCTTAATAGAGGATTCACGTTTTAGCAATACCGGGTCTAATCTCATAGAAGAACCAATAAAATGTTTGAACTCATCCGGTGAAATTTCTCCCAATCCTTTAAATCTTGTGATCTCAGGATTTAAACCCAGTTTGTTAATGGCATCTATTCTTTCTTCATCAGAATAGCAATATATAGTTTTCTTTTTGTTCCTTACCCTGAACAAAGGTGTTTGCAATATATGAAGATGCCCGCTTTTTACCAGGTCAGGATAAAACTGCAGGAAGAAAGTAAGGAGGAGCAAACGAATATGCATTCCATCTACGTCTGCATCAGTTGCAATGATCACATTGTTATACCTGAGTTTTTCCAGCTCTTCATCTATATTTAAAGCTGACTGCAGCAGATTAAATTCCTCGTTCTGGTAAACAATTTTTTTGCTTAGGCCAAAACAATTCAATGGTTTCCCTTTCAGGCTGAATACTGCCTGGGTGGCGACATTTCTTGCTTTGGTAATTGATCCGGAAGCTGAGTCACCCTCGGTAATAAATAATGTGGTTTCAAGCCTGTCTTCATGATTGCTGTTACGATGGATGCGGCAATCTCTGAGTTTTTTGTTATGTAAACTGACTTTCTTAACACTTTCCCTTGCAAGTTTCTTAATCCCTGCCAGTTCTTTACGTTCTTTTTCTGATTGCAGTATCTTTCTATAAAGGGCTTCTGCTGTTTCAGGATTTTTATGCAGGTAGTTATCAAGGTTCCTTTTGATAACATCATTAATGAAATTCCTGATTGTCATACCACCCGGATCCATATGTTGTGAGCCGAGTTTGGTTTTTGTTTGTGATTCAAAAATAGGTTCCTGGACTTTAACGCTTATTGCAGCAAGTATTGATGCTCTCACATCACTGGTTTCAAAATCCTTATTGTAAAACTCTCTGATTGTTTTTACAATTGCCTCACGGAATGAAGCAAGATGTGTTCCTCCCTGGGTTGTATGTTGTCCGTTTACAAATGAATAATATTCTTCACCATATTGCTTTGAACTATGTGAGAATGCACATTCAAAATCACCTTCCCGAATATGAACTGTTGGATAGAGCAATGGGCCATTACCATTAATATTTCTTTCCAACAGGTCAAGTAATCCATTTTCAGCGTAAAGCTTTTCTCCATTATACCTGATAGTAAGGCCATTATTCAGGAATACATAGTTCCATAATAACTTCTCAACATATTCTTTGATAAAATGGAAATTCCCAAACACATCTCCATCTGGCTTAAAAGTAATTATGGTTCCGTCTTTATGTTCTTTTTCTGCTTTGATCCTGTGATCATGAATTATTTCACCTTTGTCGTACTCAACAATTTTTGTTTTGTCTTCACGTACTGATTGAACTTTAAAATATGATGAAAGGGCATTTACCGCCTTGGAACCAACACCATTTAGACCAACCGCTTTTTTGAAAACTTTGGAATCGTATTTTGCACCTGTATTGATTTTAGAAACACAATCGGCAACCTTTCCTAACGGCATGCCTCGTCCGTAGTCCCTGATAGTAACAGTTTGGCCTTCAATGATAATATCAATGATTTTTCCATGCCCCATCACAAACTCATCGATAGAGTTGTCAATGATCTCTTTTATCAGAACATAAATACCATCATCGGGTGAAGCTCCATCACCAAGCTTCCCGATATACATTCCTGGCCTAAGGCGAATATGTTCTTTCCAATCCAGCGAGCGTATGCTCTCTTCATTATATTTTTCCGACATAAACTATTCTTCCTTTAAAACAAAAATAAAGAATCCCCTTGTGGTTTTATTGTGTCCCTAGAGAAACTTATTAAAAAACAATTGTTAAAATCTTTTTCCTTTACTATCTGAAAATATGTAAGTTAGATTCTTTTTCAATACTTTTGATTGTAAACTAATCAAATTATCAGGATTAATAACCAATATCCAATAATTAACAATTAATAATTAATAATGATTGTGGATGTGAGATTTAAGTGGTAGATGTGGATGTGAGGTATATTTATTTATGTATTAAAGGTTGTGGCGATGATAAGAGGTACCGAAACAAATATTCATTACTTCACCAATTTTGCAACCAATACTCCATTCGAAGCTTTTCTGCTGTCAACATTTCTATTTAACCGCATATTAGTATAAATTCTATTGTTGACTTTGTTTTCAAGATATATTTCCTGATGAACACTGAAACTTGGGAAATATCTTGTGATAAAATTCCATCGTAAGGTCTGGGGTTCAGTTAATGTAGGTTTTTCATGAATATTTACAGCAAGCAGAAAAATGCCACCTGGTTTGAGCACACGTTTGATCTCACTACAGAATTCTTGTAAACTTTCAACATGATCGATTGAGTTAAAAGTAGTAACAAAGTCGAAATAATCATCAGGAAATGGTATTTCTTCAGCATAACCCTTTTTATAAGTCATTTGATGATCCCTGGCACCCATTTTCATGTATTTGTCTGCCAGAGGATCAAGTCCAACTCTCTCTCTACACATATCAGCCCATTCAAGTGATCCACGGGGCCCACAACCTATATCCAGTATGGTTCTGCCTCTGTAATCTTCTTCTGTGAGGGAAAAATATTTAGTGTAAAAATGATTGTAATGCGAATTATTTAATTTACTGTCAATTAATCTGGCATATTTCCAGTATGCAAGTTCAAAGAACTCCTTTAATGATGTAAATATTTTTCTGTTTCCAGGTCTTTTACCCATGCTTAATGTAAATTAAATGCCATTTTTATGCCGGCTCCAATCATGCCAACACCCATAATAGCAAGTATTAATCCCATTATTTTTCCGATAACAAGGATTAGATTTTTGCCAATCTTATCAACTATCCATTGGCTTAATGAAAAAGCCAGGTATGTTAAAAAGATCATTAAGGCGAAGATAGCTATAACGATACCTATATGAATGTAACTTCTGGTGTGATCAGTAATATTACTCATTGCTGTAACAATTGTACCGGGTCCGGCAAGTATTGGAATTGCCAGGGGTGAAATTGCTATATCTTTATTAACAGTAAAGATTTTTGGTTTGTCATGTGCTTCAGCTTGTTTTGATTCAATCATCTGGAAACCAACATAAAACAGCAAAATACCACCGGTGATCTTGAAAGCAGGAATAGTAATGCCAAAAGCTTCAAATATATATTTTCCCATGATAATGAAACTTACTACAATCAAGAAAGCTGTAATACAGGCGGTTCGGGCAATTTTTCTCTTGGATTCTTTATCTGCCTCACTTGTAAGTGCCATGAAAACAGGAGTGTTCGCAATAGGATTCATTATTGCAAAGAATCCCATAAAGGCACCCAGGGAGTATGTAAATAAGCTCTCGTGCAAAGGATTTGGTTTTAAGCAACTAAAATACAAAAGAAAATTAATATAGACGGATTATTGATAATGAAAATATTTCACTTGCCAGTTTCCAGTCGCTGGTTACTAGTCACCAGTCATCAGACATCAGTTTTCATCATCAATTTTTATTTTTTATTTTTTATTTTTTTATATCTTGCATGTCTCTATTAACTTATCATTATGACTAAGATCAGGAAATTTTTTAAAGCGATTATACTCATACTACTTAAACCATGGTTGTTGAATAATGTATTAAATGATTCGGCTGAGTGGAAAAAGTATATTCTGAAAAAATATAAAAGGCCGGAAGGCTTCCCTGTGGTAAATATTGTAGAACTCCTGGGTGATATTGATGAGATAATTGATCCATATGCCTTCCTCGACGGTGGTTCACTGCCAACAGATCTTGTTTTGTTAAAAAACCTGGCCAGAAGCATTGAAGGTTGTTCATATTTTGAAATTGGGACATGGAGAGGGGAAAGTATAGCTAATGTTGCACCTCATGCCAAAGAATGTTGTACGCTTAATCTTTCAAATAAAGCAATTCGCGATATGGGTTATACTGATGATTATATCAAACAATATGGTGTTTTATCCAGGAGGTTTGAAAATATTGCCCATTTGAGAGGCAATTCGCTTGATTTCGATTTTGCAGGACTGAACCGGACCTTCGATCTTATTTTCATTGATGGTGATCACCATTACGATATGGTTAGAAATGACAGCCATAAAGTTTTTACAAACTTTGTTCATGAGAACTCCATTGTTGTATGGCATGATTATGCATATAATCCTGAAGCGATCAGATATGAAGTAATGGCAGGTATCCTGGATGGTACTCCAAAACAATACCATGATAAACTCTATTTTGTGTCAAATACTCTTTGTGCAATATATACACGCAGGCCATTGAAGTGCAATACATTTATTACACCTGTCCATCCTGAGAATATCTTTGAGATTAATGTGAAGTCAAGAAAGTTTGAGGAATAGTATCAGGATGACTTTTTAAACAAGTTTTCTTTGATGCTGAGAATATCCTGTTTGCGGATCATCCACTCTTTTATACTGAGTTGATTTTCTCTCATGAATAAGCTGAAGATTACAATTGATGTGACCAGATATGAAATGCTTGTTGCGATTCCTGCACCTGCAATATCCATCGATGGAATAAAAAGATAGAAGCATACAATAGAAACTGCTAAACCTGCACCTGATGCAATGGTGTTGAAATGATATTTTCCTCTTCCTGAAAAATAATGCCCGAATAAAATATTAAAATTATAGATCAGTACCCCGGGAGCAAGTGTCCACATTGCAACCTTTATTCCACTGAATCCTTCACCAAATATGTATGAATACAAAGTGCCGGGTAAAACCAATAATGGGACCAGAATTGCTGTACACACTGCTAATCCGGCCATTAATAGTTTAATAGTAATCCTTTGAGCATATTTAATATCATTATCATTAGCAATGCGCGCATATTGAACAAGGGATATGCTTTTACTAATAAGCCAGACCGATTCCATCAGGGAAATGGCATTGGAATAAATTCCTACGCTGGCTTCTCCATGATAAAGATCCAGTATGTAATAACTCAAACGAAAACTCATCAACTGTGTTATGTGAGCAAGTTGGTTCAGGAAACCAAGTTTGAATAAGGTTTTTATTACATCAAATTCTATTCTGAAAACTATAAACTTGTCATGGAAATACTTTTTCAAATATACCAGTCCTGTTAGCCAGCTTATCGAGAATGAGATATATATTGCTAGCAGGTAGGCATAAATATCGTTGATTTCTGTCAGGTAGAACATGATCAGTAAAACCACAATGGTAATTACTGGTTGTGATAATAAAGTGAGATTGGATGCTTTGATCTCTTCCTTTCCAATCAGCAGTGTGGAATTAATACCTGCAAAACCACTGATAATTGAGAGTATTGCTATATGAACAGAAAATCCAATCCCAACTACGGGAAAGAACAGAAGGAGTATAAAGGCAAACCCGCTTATCACTATTGCCCAGAGGTATGAGGGTAAGAAAAGCTCAGATATTTTATAACGTGGCACAAGGTATACAAGAGTTCCGCCTCCTACAAGATTTGAGAACACCAGAATAAATGCAATTGTAGTGATGATGAGCCCTTGCTGACCTTTTCCTTCAGGGCCCAGAAACTGTGATAATACTATAGCGATCAGCAGGTTGATAACAGCTCCTGCAGTTTTGGCCCCAAAAGTATTTATTATCTTATTAAGCAAAATCTTTGTATAATATCAGGAGATGCCAAGAGCATCTTTATATGCTTCGAATAGTTGTTTTCCAATCACTTCATTACTGAAATGCCGGATGGAATAATCACGTAATTTTTTCTTATCATAATTTATTTTTCCATCCAGGAGGCTACAAATATTTTCTTCCAGGGCTTTTTCATCACCTGAGCTGATAAGTATCCCTAAGTTTTTATTCATATGCTCTCTGATCCCACCCACATCAGTAGAAATAACAGGTACACCACAAGCGTAACTTTCCAGGATTACCACAGGCAGGTTTTCGTACCTACTGAACATGATCATAAAATCAGAAGTTTTTATTATATCTGCCAGTTCATCGTTCTCTTTTAATCCCAGGAAGTTAATTCTGTCTGTCGGTATTCCAATCTTCTCAGAATAGTTTTTAAGCATTTCATAATCTATACCTTCACCAATCATGTCACAAATGAAATCATTTCTTGTTTCAAAAAGCTTTTTAAGAACATTTAAGATTCCTGAAATATTTTTTTGCTGGTCGTCGAAACAGGAAACATGCACTATCCTTTTTACTTTGTTATCAACAGAATAATCAGGATTAAACATTTCTATATCCACAACATTAGGAATAATCCTGTAATTAGAATTTTTTAGTCCGTAGTTGATCATAGCATCCCTGAGATTTTTTGTTACTGGCATTATGCAGGATGCTTTCTTTGCAACCAATGCAGTAACCCATTTGCCAAACCACCCATGATATTCTGCTGTTGATGGAAGATAGCGCGTCCAGTGTTCAGTGATGAGGTAGGGGATGCCACTGCAAATCTTCTTCATCATGGCATAAACACCATTCCTGGTTAAGACATGAACGTGGATCAGGTCTGGTTTCCCGTGCTCCTTTTTTATTATTTTATATCCTTTTTGATGTGCTCTGTAAAACCGGCAAAGATTCAGCAGTTTATTAAGAGGTGCGATGCCTGTATTTGCTTTTCTATAATAAACTCTTACTTCAGGAAGTGCATTTTTAGTTTTGATTATCTCAAATCCTTTTCTGTCAGTTTTGTCATCCTGATGGACATATAAAACGCTAAGCTCACAATGTGTTGAAGCGGAAATCCCATGACGTTCGATAAATAACCCTGGCATGGGATCATAGCGATGTGGATACCATCTGGGAATATAAAGTACATGAATCTGATTTTCGGTTTGCTTTTCCATCTCAAATCTTCAATTACTTTGCAAAAGTATCATTTTAACGAATTTAAAATAATATTAATTGCATTTTCCAGTCGTTTATCACCAATACCATTTACTATTCCGAATACTAATTCATTTTGGATCAATACATTTTTATAGAGATCAAAAAGGTATTTTCTTTTATCAGGCTGTTCTCTTAATGGATCATCTACCCATGGAAGGTCTATATCACATAAAAGATAGAGGTCGTGTTTGTATTTCGTTATATTTTCGTTTATCCATTTATGGCAGTTGCCATATATTACTTCACACCATATTTTCGTAACAATTAGGTCAGTATCGCTAAAGATATATTTGTTAGCTTTTGGTAGAAGAATAAGCTCATTATTTAATTGATTTCTTGCAATTTCCAGAATGTCGGAATAATCATAAGGCCGGTTAATAGCATGAAGATATTCACGTGCATATTCTTTTACCCAGATGGTATCGAAGTGTTTTGCCAACTGCTCAGCCAGCATTGATTTTCCTGTAGATTCTGGACCGGTGATGGATATTCTTCTAATCAAAATAGTCTAAGTGTTTGAAGTTATTTGCTTGGTTAAGTAATTAGAGTAATTAAAGTTGATTAT
>CAZDWF010000066.1:0-20170 GCA_964508895.1 uncultured Bacteroidales bacterium | reverse complement strand
GAATTCAATACGTGAGAAGCGTCCATACTTACAAGCACATTTCTCATTAAAAGGAGGATTTCTGTTTTAAGCCTGGAATCTTCATTTCCTGTCAAATTGCAGTCGATCTTTAATGAGTGTTCACCCTGTCTGATTTTAAGCAATTCTTTATCAATAAAATAATTTTCAAGGACTTGCCAGTTCTTATCATATATAATGACTTCATCCTCTCCGAAAAATTTTGCAGTTTGAGAATCTCTTAAAATGAATGGAAACTCAATTATTTTATAATTATCAATTTCTAAAATGATATTGGAGATACTTCCATTAACAGCAGTCAGAATGAAATTCATATACTGCTCTTCTCCGGGATTACTAATATCCAAAGGGATGTAAGCAGGTTCTCCGGGTTGTTTATCCTGATCACTTAATTCATTCCTGAATACACTATATGGTATAAGATATTCTTTTCCTTCTAACTCAACTAAACTGAACTCATTGGATATATCCTGCATCAGCAGCTTTTGTTCCTCAGAAAACCTATCATTGATCCTTGCATCTTCCCACAATCCTATTTGTTTAAAAATCTCATCTGAAAGACCATTATCCTGTATGGCTTTATAATATGTTACAAAAGCAAATCCTGCATCAAATCCTGCTGATCTTGCCAGTAGCCATTCAATATCTTCAAGGCTTGTCTCAGCTTTCATCTGAAACCAACCAAGCATTGCAGGCATTAAATTCCTTTTAAAATAAGGTTGATTCTTAAGGCGATACTCTGTCTGGCTTTCCCTGAAACCAGCATACCAGGGCTCTCCCCAATTCATTCTGGTATAAATATGCCAGAAATAATGAGAAGTCCGGCTGGCATCAGCTATAAGATGTCTCTTAATATCATCATCAAGATTATTATACCATTCTGAAGCAAACAATATCTCTCCATAATTTCCCATTCCTGTTGATCTGTTACCTTCTATGCCATCAAATGAGATTTGGCGTAATCCTGTTTGATTAAACAGATCTGCAATGTTTTGGGCTACTTCCATTCCTAATTCAGGATCAGTAAGAAAAACCTTATAAGCATGATCTGATAGCTTTGAAATTTTTTGTCCTGCCTTATGTGTAGACCTTATAGTGTTAAAAGCTCCACGCTGACAATCCTGCAAAACATAAGGAAAAGAATCAGAAACACTTCCATACCTGATAAGCTCCTCTCCAATAATAACAGTTTTCAGATTGTTTTTATTAAAGTCATTGAAAAAATCAGGGTTTTTAATTTGTATTTCTGTCTGATCTTTAACTATATCAGAATTCAGAAAACTACTTCCGACCTTTCCCAGCCTGGTATCCGGTATAGGAGTAACATAGGGATCATTGGTAGTAATAAAATTGGATAAAGTATGAACTCCAATATGAATCCCATTCTTTTCAGCTTTATCAACACAGGATCTCAATCCTGCATATCCATTCGGGAATTGATCCTCTTTAAGCTCAAAATGCCCCCAACTACTAAAAGGGCCTGAATGATATAAATATTTCAATCCGGCCTTTTGTGTTATGTCTATTGCCTTATCAATATTATCTTCACCGAAATCCAGGATTAAATATGCTGAATTAGCCAGTGGACTTAACTTACCCCATTCGTTATCAATCATAGGATGAGGCAAATCTTCTTCAATTTCGATCCTTCCTATAACTTCTAAGATCCGGTTTGGGTTACAAGCAAAGAAAGCAATACTGCTCCCTATTATTCCACCATCTTCAAAAACAGGAGAGATATAGTTTTTTTGTCCCCAGTTCTCAATAAATCTCTCTTTATTTCTATTCCTGCAATAACACTGAAGCGAACTTCCTCCTTCAACAGGTTTGGCTGCTTCAACCCTGTATAATACATAGCGTTTTCCTTTTTCACTTAGGTCTGAGAAGTCATTACCATCGAAAATATCAATCTGTGGCATACAATCATTTTCATTCCATGGATAACCTCCGAGTGTTTTAGGATTCAGACTTTGTATACCGATAGCAATCTCATCGTTACTCACAACACCAATGGTTTCTCCAATATTTTTTCTCACTGTTAATGGATATGGCCCCCATATTGCAAGTTCAATGATATCAAAATGCGACACTGAATCAAGTGAAAATCTAACATAATCTTCATGAACAGAATATGAAATTAAGACTTCTATACTATCGTATTTAAGCTTCAGGGTATTTGGAACTTTTGCTGATTGTAAATGATCAGGATATGTTATTTCTCCATTTATTCTCACTGATAAGAGTGGAGTTTTATCTTCTAACAATAGATCATTTTTGTTTTTATCGAGGATACTATAGATAAAACCCTTATTATCAAGCAATAATTGAATTTCTCCAGCCTCAATTGTCTCTATAGGTTTATTTAGATTACAGGACAAAGAAAATCCTGTTAGAACGAGGATATACAATGCTTTTCTCAACATGAATGTGTATTATTTTGTGGTTGGAACTATCAGAGAAGACAATATATATAAAATGATGATGAAGGGTATTGCAATATATTCGAATAAAAATACAAATACCAGGAATATAAATACCAACAAAAATTCTATCCAGGAAGACTTGACCTGCTTAACATTTAGTTTCAGTTTCATCATTCCAATATTACTGATCATCAGGAAAGAAATAACAATAATCACCCCTGAGAGGAAGTAAAAGTTATTAATCAGCAATGGTATCCAGGATAAAAATTCAACTGAAGAACTTTCAATCAATGCTAAGGAAATAATAAACAATGCTGCTACAGGAGTAGGTAATCCCTTAAATCCTGATTGGTCTTCCTGCAAATTGAATTTAGCAAGGCGAAGAGCAGCAAACAGAGGCAATAATATCACTAACAAGGGAGCAATATAAATCTCATTAAAGGCAATGACAGGCAGGAATTCAGATTTCAGGATTAGCAGATACATTATAACAGAAGGAGCAAAACCAAATGAAATAAGATCGGCAAGAGAATCAAGTTGTTTACCAAAACCTGATTCTGATTTCAATAATCTGGCAAGAGCTCCATCAAAAAAATCCATAACCAGGCTAATGAAAATCAAGTAGCAAGCATACTTAAGGTTATAAAATGCAATGATTGAAGCCAATGCTCCGGATGCCAGATTTATTGAGGTAATTATATTAGGAATATGTTTTTTGATCATACTCCAAATTTACAAAAATCAACCAAACTCACTAATTTTTCTAAGCTTGTCTTCATCGAGAATGTCGATAGTCTTACAGGTAACCTTAATCAGTTTCTCGTCTTTAAAATCTTTGATGATCCTGATTACATTCTCAGTAGACATTCCAGTAAGCTCTCCCAGATCCTGTCGGGAAAGAGGCAGTTCAAAACTGTTGGCATTAAATATTCGTTGAGCCAGGCACAATAATATATCAGCCATTCTCCCGTGTGATTGTTTTCTTGTTAAACAGAAAAACCGGCCATAAGATTGTGCAGAACTTTCGTTTAATACATTTACAATTCTACTTGAGAACCTGGCATTACTGTTCATTATCTGCTTGAAAGTCTGAATGTCAATTAGTTTAACACTGGTATCTACATAAGTGCTCACAGAATAAAGGAATGTATTATTTCCATCAAACAAAGTCTGCAACCCAACAAAATGGTTATCAGGAGTTATCGTAAGAATGAGATTTTTAGGGTTTCCTTCTATATATACTTTTACTAAACCCTGCTCAATAAAGATTATGTGAGAAGCAAAAGTACCTTGTTTACAGATCGTTTCACCCTTTTTATATTCTATGAAGAGTGTGTTCTTATCGAGAATCTCCTTTTCATCATCTGTAAGAACCTCATAATGTTGGCTCTGCTGGAAGCTCAGAACACATGTATTTAAGTAATTATTAGGCATATCAGTAATTTACAAAGAAAGTAATCCAGTTAACATAAAAATGTGATTTTCAGCACAAAATTAGTATTTTTTATGATATAGATCAGTTTTTTTAGAACTTTGTTACCTTGTTTTTCCTATCATAAGATATTATCTGAATCAATATAGGTGTTAAATTACAAAATACATTTGTTCTGTGAAAGAAATAACAACTCTAATTAGTAATCAAAAATTTACACAAATGAAAAAAATTGCAAAACTTTTATTTTTAGTTTTTATGGTGAGCAGCGTTGTACTTGTAAGCTGTAAAAAAGATGATGATGATAGTGGTCCTACACCACCAGCAACACCATCATTTGAGATTCTAAAAGCCTATCTCATTAGTAATAATCTCGATTTAGACGATGTATTGGCAGACTGGATCATAGCTGCTTCCGGAGTCAATGCAAAAGGTTCTGATTCTTATTATATCATGGACATTCGTTCAGTAGCTGATTTTGATGCAGGTCATATAGCAGACGCTGTTAATGTGGCATTAAAAGATGTGGTTACACAGGCTGCAAACGCAACTAAACCAATTCTATTAGTATGTTACACAGGTCAAACTGCTGGCCAGGCTGTTATGGCACTACGTTTAAGTGGCTTCGCTGATGCCAAAGTTCTTAAATGGGGTATGGCAGGATGGAATTCAAATTTCTCAGCAAAATGGGTAAGTAACATTGACAGTACAGCACAAGGAAATCCAAGCTGGATTCCAGCTCCAGGCGCTGTTACAGCTTCACAAACTTTCTCTGATCCTACATTTGTTTCAACTTTAACTGATGGCGCTCTCATTCTGGAAGAAAGAGTTCAGACCATGTTAGAAAGTGGAACCTGGAAAATTACTAACGCTGATGTACTTGCTACACCAACAGCCTATTTTGTTAATAACTATTGGGCTCTTACAGATCTCGAACATTATGGAAACATATCAGGAGCATACCGTATTAAGCCTTTATCATTAGAAGGTGGAGAATACTTAAACCTGGATCCAAGTAAAGATATTGTTACTTATTGCTGGACAGGACAAACTTCATCAATGGTAACAGCTTATCTTCAGATTCTTGGATATGATGCAAAGAGCTTACTATTCGGTTCTAATGGAATGATCTATGACATTCTGGAATCACACAAATATACTGTTCCTACAACAGACTATCCTGTTGTACCATAACAACTAACTAATGTAAAATTCAGCAGGGGGAAATTCCCCCTGCTTTTTTTTATTAACAAATAAATCAAGATTATGAAAAAATTACTTACATTGATAATTATACTTGTCTTTATCTTACCTTCAATTGTGCAAGGACAAGGATGCATGGAACCCAAATCAGATGATGGTGTATCTATAATTGGATATATCCAACCTCAATTCAATTATTATTTCAATGGATATGATAAAGACCAGGTAACACTTGGTGATGAATACAGTAGTTTTATCTTCAAAAGAGCAAGATTAGGGGTAACAGGACAAATTCCTTACGATTTCAGTTATTATGTAATGGCAGAATTCAGCCCTTTCTTATTCGGACCGAACGGTGGAGTTGGTAATGGGCCATATTTACTGGATGCCTTTATTACTTACAAAAGGTTAGGTCCATGGTTAAACATTTCCATTGGCCAGTTTAAAGTCCCTTTCGGACTGGAGCTTACTACACCATGCCAATCATTGCATACCATTGATCGCTCATTAGCGGTAAGAATGCTTGCCTCACCCTTCAGAGATATGGGGATCATGCTAACAGGTGGAACCGATTCACTTGAAATCTTTGGATTAACAAATAAAAATATCATCTCTTATAAACTTGCGATTACCAATGGTACAGGAATCAACAAATGGGATGATAATAATGCAAAAGACTTAACAGGAAGAATAATTCTTTCTCCTTGGAAATTCATCAAATTAGGTGGTAGTTATCGTACTGGAAAGCATTACGTTGATAAGACAAAACCTTACGGTCAAACTTTAGTTCGTTACGGAGGTGACATAGAACTTGGTTTTGGAAATTTCCTTTTCCAGGGTGAATATATATATGGTGAAGATCTTAATTTCCACTCAACAAGTACTGGTGGTGGTGGATGCGGTGGCGATGATAGCGGTCTTGCTCCCGGAGATGCAAAAAAAGCAGGTTATCTTGTTCAGGCTATGTATATGACTGGATGGAGACTGCAACCAATTGTGAAATACGAATGTTATGATCCAAATACTGAAAGTGCAGGAAAAGATGATAATATCATCTCAGGAACTTTTGGACTTAATTATTTCTTTAATGATTGGACAAGGGTGCAAATTAATTACGTAGTAAGTGATTACCAACAAAATAGCATTCCAGCAGATGATTATTATCTAAACAAGGTTGAAGTACAGGTACAAGTAATTTTCTAATATAAAACCAAACAAAAGATGAAAAAGATATCATTATTTATTGCTGCATTTCTTTTAGTGGCTGGAACAGTCATGGCAGAAAAGTTTATCAATGCCAAGGCTTTTGCCAAAGAAATGAAATCGAATAAAAGTCTTGTTATTATAGATGCAAACAGTGCTGCAAACTATGCTAAAGCTCATATTAACGGAGCTGTCAATATTCCTCATAAGGAACTCTATAAAGACGGAGAAATTGAAGGCCTTATAAAAAGTCCTGATGCCCTGGCAAAATATTTTGGAAGCAAAGGTGTTAGCAATACAAGTCCTATAGTTGTTTATGACGATGGTTCGAATAAATATTCAAGCCGAGTTTACTGGATATTAAAATATTTAGGGGCTGAAAATGTGAGAATTCTTCATAAAGACATGAATCAATTCAAAGCTGCAAGGATTATGTTGAGCAGAACTCCTGCAAGAGCTAAAGCAAAAACCTTCACTCCTAATGTAAATCCAAAGATCCTTGCTAAGATTGGAGATGTTAAAGCTCCCAAAGGAAACACTATCATTGTGGATGCAAGAGATAATGCAGAATACATAGGAGAGGATGAGAAAAAGGAAAGCAAAGGACATATTAAAGGTGCTATCAACCTCCCTTATAAAGAAGTATTGAAAGAAAACGGAGACTATAAATCTAAAGAAGAGATTCAGAAAGTTGCAACTGCTAAAGGAATTACTGCAGATAAAGAGGTGATTATATATTGTAAAACAAGTGTAAGAGCAGGTGTTCTTTATGTAGCTTTTGCTGAAATCCTGGAATATCCAAACATAAAAGTTTATGACGGTGCTTATGCAGAATATAGTGCAGATGCAGCCAATCCATTAGAAAAGTAAGAGTCATTATTTTTATAATGACGTTTTTATATTGCGTTTTTTGAATGGTGAAAAGCCTCCTCTTGGGGGCTTTTTTTTATCTTTGCGAGCTTAGAGTTATTGGGTTTCCAATCCGTACGGATTGGAAACCCTAATAAAAAATGGATCTTAAATTACTGTAATTCTGTCATATAAACCATCAATGCATACATTCAAAATCACCGGAATCGTATTATCAGGAGGGAAAAGCTCGAGGATGAAGACAGACAAAGGTCTTGTGAGTGTTTTTGGGAAAGCACTTATTCAATATACTATTGATAACCTGAGTCCTGTCTGTAATGAAATCCTGATAAGCAGTAATGCTGATGGGTATGAAAAATTTGGTTATGAAGTTATTAAAGATGAAATAAAAGATATAGGTCCGGTAGGTGGATTGTATTCCTGCCTGAAAAAATCTTCAAATGATCTTAATATTGTATTATCCTGTGATACTCCATTGGTAAGTAAAGATATTCTTCAGTGTCTTTTAAGTAAGTTCGAAGGACATAAAGCAACAGTCCCCTGGTATGAAAAGGATTATTACGAACCTCTATGTGCATTATATACCAAAGAGTTCGTGCAGGTGCTTAAGCAAGCTATTGAAATTAAAAATCATAAACTGCCATTAATCTATACAAACACAGAAGTAAAAAAAATTCCCATTGAAGATCATCCGGACTGCTTCACAGAGCAAAGCTTTTTTAATGTTAATTCGATGGATGATATTAGAACACTGCAAAGCATACTTCTGAAAAAAAATAATTATTAAAGACATATTTTACGCTTACAACTTAAAACTTAAATATAAATTACTATTTTTGTTCTTGATTTCTCCGAGCTTATTATCTAAGGAAATTTCTAAGATAATAATGCCGATGGGTTGAAAGGGAAACGTTTCGACCTCCCGATGGATAAATTCCTGAATTGGAAAGGAGACAAATATGTTCGAATTATTTTTCCTGATCATACTGGTAATCATTGCCTTCCTTTATTCCTCTGTAGGACATGGTGGAGCAAGTGGATACCTGGCCTTAATGGCAATCTTCAGCATGAACCCAATCATCATGCGCCCCTCTGCATTAACATTAAATCTATTTGTTGCCGGAATTGCTTTTTTATCATTTTATAAGGGTGGTTATTTCAGATGGAAGACACTAATGCCTTTTATAATAACATCTATGCCTGCAGCTTACCTTGGAGCATCCATTGAAATAGACCCCAGTACCTATAAAATCATCCTTGGCATATTTCTCCTGATTGCTGTTCTTAGAATACTATTGGTTCATAATCGTAAATTTGATAAAACTAGGCAAGTATCATTTCTCTGGGCTTTATTAATTGGAGCGGCTTTAGGGTTTTTCTCAGGAGTGATAGGAATAGGTGGAGGCATCATTCTGACCCCACTCCTTCTTCTTTTTCATTGGGCAAATGTTAAAGAAGCAGCAGCAGCTTCTGCCCTTTTCATTTTTCTGAATAGCGGCGCAGGTTTATTAAGCCTTTTTCAACAAGGATTCTCTTATGATCCTGTAATATTATTATGGATAGCTGGTGGAATAATAGGTGGCTACCTCGGTTCTCATACAGGAAGCTTCAAATTCTCCACTAATGCGTTGCGTTATGTTCTTGCAGGAGTTCTTATTGTAGCAAGTGCTAAACTCTTCTTCTTCTAGCATAAATTCATGAAAACAAATTATCCAAATATTTTGATCATTTCAGGAAATGGAAGAAATTCAGGTAAGACTTCTCTCGCGTGCAAGATAATCGAAAGATTTGCTTTAGATCATGATATTGTAGGAATAAAAATAAGTCCTCATTTTCATCACACTGATACTGATGAAAAAATAATTGCAAATGAGGATGACTATATTATCCTGCAGGAAAATAACAATACATCAGGAAAGGATTCATCACGTATGCTTGAAGCAGGTGCTAAGAAAGTCTATTATATCCAGGTAAATGATAAAAACCTGGATAAAGCATTCAATAAGGTTATAAAAAAAACGAACAGAAACTCCCTGATTATTTGTGAATCAGGTGGGCTCAGAAGAAAGATCGATCCAGGTATTTTTCTCTTATTAAGCCAAAAAGATACTAATGAATTCAAGCCTGGAGTAAAAGACCTGCTCGGTCTTGCAAACCGTGTTGTAACATTTGATGGTTTTAAATTTGATTTTGATCCTGATCAAATTTCTGTATCTGAAAATTCATGGTATATCAGGGAAGAAGATTCTTAGGAATAATACACTTTTCACCTCTTCTATCCATGACTTCCTGAAAATTTATTAGGCTTCTCTTCATAACATCACTCTCTTCATCATGGCAATAGAGACAATAACCCACTATTAATATTTGTTTTTGCTCCTTAATATTAAATGGCCTGTGATAGTATCTGGTAGCAGCCTTTTCATTTCCAGGATCTAACAGATAGCCAATCCAGGCATCCTGAGGAAATCCATCCGAAGGCTCTGTAGAAAACCTTGGATTAAATATCATTTCAGCAGTTGCTGAATCATAATTTAAGTTTCCTCTTCCGTATCCAATCATTAACGGATTGAGGTGACAATCTTTACATCCCCTACCTGTTAAGCTTGTTGTATGAGGATCTGTTGGTGCATATAAGCGATGAAATATTTCATCGCTATCATCTTCATTGAATGCGGATAAATCAATTGTCATGATCATTCCTGGAGTAAAAGTATATATTTCTCTTTCCTTACCTGGTTCATCGATGATACCAAGCACAGGTTCTGAGGCGAAATATTCGCCAACGTATTCTACCCAGCTACCTTCTTTTTCTTCACCTTCCAAAAGATCATATCCTGTAATATTCTTGTCAAACTCATTATGACAACCTATACACTGTGGCACCCATTTACTATGGCAAGCCTGACAACTCAATCCTGAATGTTCACCATCCCTTAAGCACTTTTCTGATGGTGGGTTCAAAGGCAATAATTCACCTGAATTATTAGTAATCAGTTTTGCTTGCTCCCTATCTGTAATAAAAGAATTCACAATCGCATAACCCGATTTCCCAATGATTACCTTATGGTCAATGGTATCCCATCCTTTAATTTCCATTATTTTTTTTGACTCAAAGTCTAGGTCTTTAATATCCACAACCTTAGGTGTTTCATGAAAATGGCAATCTTCACAAGCAATTTTCACCTGTTCTTCCTTATGAGCATGGAAAATTCCATCTCCCATTAAAGCATAAGAACTATGACAATCTATGCATAGCATTCCTTTCTCAAAATGTACATCTGCATGTTCTTTACTAAATATCCTTTTATCTTCCAGTTGACGGAAATCACCGGTATCAGGAATGCGAGTTAAAGTAGTTTCATGCCATCCCTCGTAGTTTGATGATATTCTTCCTGAACGTGAATGACAACCAAAGCAGTGATCGTTTGATATATTTAAAGATAATTCAGGATGTGTATGTGGGGAAAAAGCATCCTTTCTCTCTGAATTCAAATAATATTCCAGTTCTTCACTGGCTAATTCTGAATAGTTCAAATGGCAAGCAATACACCCACCCCCCCTTGAGGTTTCATTAACAGCCTCAAACTGATGCTTTGGATTACCCAGATGACAATGCGAACACATATCACGTAAATGCTGATCTGCAGCAGTAAAACCTATATCCTGAATATGACACTCCCCGGATAAGGAATCACTTTCCTTGAAAACATATCTGTCAACACTCACCATACCACTATTTGTAGTCATAATATTAGATTGCATCCGTTCTACAATATCAGGATGGCAATCTGCAGTTCCACATGTTTTTCCTGCATACTTAAGATCTCCTGGAAACAAAACCATATTTCGATGGGCTTCATTTTTATCGGGAGTAAACGGGTTGCCCAGATGGCATGATGTACAGCCTATTGCATAAGGATCATGTGATGGGGAAAATCCTGAAACATTACCATGACACTGGATACATCCTTCATTTGAACGAATGTCTGCAGAATAAATATTGTAAGAATCAGCTTGTATTGGTACCGGATGAAATGGATTATGTGCCTCTTGAACATTCCATGTCCATTCCCAGTTTTCTCCCCTGAAGAAATATCCTATTATAATAAGAACAACATAAAAAATAAATAGAAAAAGGAGAAAGTATTTTACAAAAATACCTTTATCAATCTTCATCTTCCTGACAATTAACAGCATAATGAAAATAAGCAGCAATGCCCAGTTAACAAACTGAGGGTACCTTGTCCAGTGAAGTATTTCCTGCAAACCTAAAAAATACCATGGTCCTTTTATTATACTACTGGGATGAATCTGAAGTGGTGCATGAAACAGGTAGCTGAAAACAATAAATACAAACAGTGCTATCAGAAAAGTAGACATCCTTGTCCAGATAGTTTTTGTATGTTCAAAGGTCACTACAAATAAAAAGATAGTAGCCGTTGAAATATGGTTTACATATAGTAGTTGTAAATTGCTTTCTTTACCAAGTAAAGCCCTGGAAATATATTTACCTCCGGGTATTTCTCTTAATATGGAGTCAAATATCCTGAATGCTTGCATACTGTCAGCATCACCTTTCAAGATAAATCCTGAAAGCATAACAAAAAAGATGAAGAATATGGAAATCAATAAACGGAACCATACACCTCCTTTCACTTTCTTTTCGGTATGTCTGAAAAAGTGCTCCCAGAAATGCAATAAAACAAAAATAAGAAATCCCTGAGCACTCCAGTAATGTATGTTTCTAAAGAATACTCCTGCAGGATTTGAGATCAATAATACCTTCAGGGAATCCAATGCCTGGCTAACATCATAAGGAATTGCCAGAACAATACCGGAAACAGTACATATTAGTAAAGATGCTGTTGCAATTGCACCAAAAGTTTCATGCAATATTCTCTTTTCTATGTATTCAAGAACTGTCAATATAGTTTTTTCTGTTCTTCCTGTTCACTATTCACTGTTCACTGTTCACTGTTCACTGTTCACTGTTCACTGTTTACTGTTTACCAGGCCATATTTGCTATTAACAACCGATAACACAAATCTAACAATATTTACTGATGTATTTTAAATGCACTTCTTGCGACTTGTACATTTCTTCTAAGATACCAGACTAATGATGATCTCATTTGTTTCATCATTAATGACATACTTCAGTTTTTTTAAAGACTTAACAGAAGGCCCTTTTACCGGTTTACCTTGCATATCATACCTTGATCCGTGGCAAGGACAAACCAGAGTATCATTATCTATCTGATTAATAGAGCATCCAAGATGTGTACATGATGAGGAAAAAACCTCCGTATTATTTTCCGATTTTACAATGATTACATTATTGAAAATATTAAATCCTTCAGATAATTCTTCAGCAGGGATAGTAAGCTCCTTTTCTCTCTTCACAATATCATTTCTTTTTATAAGCTTTATCCATAAATACAAAACATGTATGATGGTTAAATATCCTAACCATTCAATAAATTTCCGTCTTGTTAACAATTTTTTACTTCTCCCTGTCTTACCCATTTATACTGACTTTCTTGAGCTTACTAAAATTATTAATTTGTATTTTCTTTCCTGCGATCTCAACCATACCGTCAGAATTAAAATCCTTTAAAACTCTGCTTAAACTCTCTATTGACATAGATGCAAGTTCTGCAAATTCTTTTCGTGTAAATGGGATAGTAAAAATCGTGCTTTGATAGATTTCTTCAGAAAGGTATAAGATCAAATCTGCAAACCTTCCTGGAATATTTTTTTGAGAAATCGAGAAAATACGTTCAAAGGAGCGTATAGTATTCAGGTTTATATTTTCAATTACACTGGCAGCAAACTCGGCATTATCATATATAAAATGATTAAATAATTTTATATCAAGAAGACAAACTTCACAAGTATCATAAGCTGAAGCCGAGTAATGAAAAATATTATCCCCAAGTAATGAGGTTAATCCAATAAAATTCCCTCCAGGAACCAATGACAATATCATGTTTTTTTCTTTGCCTTCCATGAAAACCCTTACCAGTCCGCCTCTGAGATATAAGATATGAGATGCAAATGAACCCTGCTTACAAATTGTTTCTCCTTCTTTATATGAAACTTCAAGCCTGCTATTATTTGCCTCTTCAAGTTGTTGTATATCCAGATGATTAAAACATGCTCTTTTATTTTCACACTGAATACAATTTATTGTCTTAACTCGTTTTGCCATTGCGTAAAATGATTATCTTTAGTTCCTTTCAAACAATTTTCAAAAATAATGCATTTAATCAAATAAAACTTGATCTAATACATAGTTTTATCTGATTAACCGCAATACAAGAAAAAAAATCCTATTAATGAGACAGATAAATTTGCAGTAAGAAAACACATAGATATTTACATAAATCCTTATGAGTACACGACGAGATTTTATTAAGATTTCTGCTCTTGGAACAGCTGGTATAGCAGCCTCTACGGGATTACTCTCCTTCGTTAGCAATTCAAAACTTTTTGGTAGCAGCATTTCCGAAAAAGCATCTCTTAAATCAGTAAAAAGGTATCCTACTTACTGCGAGGTTTGTTTTTGGAAATGTGCCGGATGGACATACACTGATGAGGATGGTAAGATCCAGAAAATAATTGGTAATGAAGAGGATCCTTTATGCAATGGCAGACTTTGCCCCAGGGGAACAGGTGGTATTGGAATGTATTATGATAACGACAGGCTAAAAACACCTCTTATCAGGGTCACAAAGAATGGAAAGCAGATATTCCGAGAAGCTAGCTGGGATGAGGCATTAAACCTCATTGCAGAAAAAATGAAAGAAATAAAAGCAAAATATGGTCCGGAAAGTTTTGCCTTATTCAATCATGGTTCTGCTGGCAAACATTTAGGGCACCTATTAAAAGCATATGGCAGCAATAACATAACTGCACCTTCATACGCACAATGTCGTGGCCCAAGAGAAGTTGGATTTACGGCAACATTTGGTTCTGCTGTTGGATCACCTGAACCCACTGATATAAGAAATACTAAATGCCTTGTATTGATTGGTTCTCATATTGGTGAGAATATGCATAACGGGCAGGTGCAAGAGATGTCAGCTGCTATTGATAATAAAGCAACTATAATTACTGTAGACCCTCGCTTTTCAACTGCAGCCAGTAAATCAAAGTTTTGGTTGCCTATTAAACCTTCAACTGACCTTGCCTTGCTAATGGCATGGATTCATGTGCTGATCTATGAAAAACTTTACGATAAGGATTATGTTGAACAATATGCATTTGGTTTCGATCAGCTAAAAGAACATGTGAAAAATATGACCCCTGAATGGGCATATGGAATTACTACAATAAAGCCTGATGTCATTAGAAAAACAGCTTGGGAAATGGCAAAAGCTTCACCTTCTGTTATTGTTCATCCGGGAAGACATGTTGTATGGTATGGAGATGACACTCAAAGATCAAGAGCTATAGCAATTCTTAACGCTTTACTTGGGTCATGGGGACGTCGTGGCGGATTCTTCTTCAAAGAAGCTCCTGGAATTCCTAAATATCCTCATCCAAAATACCCAAAGCCTAAATGGACATGGAAAGATGCTTTAAATGGCAAGTATAAATTTGCTGCTTTATCTATATCCAATGCTATGGTTGAGGCATCACTTCCAAATCCTGAAAGTGAGTATCAGGTCCGTGCATGGATGGTTGCCGGAACCAACCTGCCACTCACAATGCCTGGCATACCTGCTTTAAATGAAGCATTTGATTCACTGGAGTTTATTGCAGTAGTCGATACTATGCCCATGGAGATTACAGGATATGCCGATGTTATACTTCCTGAATGCACTTACCTTGAAAGATATGATAACATCAGGAATGCACCTTCCCGTGAACCTTGGATTGCTTTAAGAATGCCTGCAACAAAACCACTTTATGAAACTAAACCTGCGTGGTGGATGGCGAAAGAACTAGGTGAAAGATTAGGCCTTCATGATTACTTCGATTATGAAGATTTCTCCGAAGTACTGGATTGGCAATTACAGCAAATGGGAACATCCCTGGAAGAAATGCAAAAGATCGGGGTTAAGAAATTTGACAGAAAAACCGGGCCACTGTATTTAGACAAAGGTGAAGATTTTACTTTCAATACAAATACAGGAAAGATTGAACTTTATGCTACAGATTTTGCAGCTGAAGGCTTTGACGCTATGCCCTCATATACCAAGCATCCTGAACCTATGCAGGGATATTACAGACTGATTTATGGCAGAACTCCTCCACATACTTTCAGCCGTACAGCAAACAATCCTAACCTTTCTGAAATTCAGAAGGAGAATTATTGCTGGGTTAATCCTAAGGTTGCTAAGCTATGGGATCTCAATAATGGAGATAAGGTTTGGCTTGAGAACCAGGATGGAGCTTTTTCAGAATTTCCTATAAAAGTTAGGATCACTGAAAGGATCAGATGGGATTCTATATACATGGTTCATGGCTTTGGCCATTCCGACAAGAAGTTGAGCCGTGCTTATGGAAAAGGTGTTAATGATTCCAGATTGATAACAAATATCAAAATTGATCCGCTGATGGGAGGAACGGGGATGAGAGGCAATTTTGTAACCTTCCACAAAGAAGACCCAGGAAAGGAGGTTAAATCATGAGATATGCAATGGCTATAGATACCAGGAAATGTGTGGGCTGCAGTGATTGTGTTGTTGCCTGCCAGACTGAGAATAATGTACCTCTTGGATTTTGCCGCGACTGGATCAGTGAAACTGTTGATGGCTCTTACCCAAATATTGAACTGGAACTAAGATCTGAAAGATGTAACCACTGCGAAAATGCACCCTGTGTAAGATGTTGCCCAACAGGAGCAAGTCATATCATAGAAGGCGGCATTGTTAAGGTAGAACCCTATAAATGTATTGGTTGTGGCGCCTGTATAGAATCATGCCCTTATGATGCAAGGTACTCGCATCCAGAAGGATATGTAGATAAATGTACATTTTGCGATCACCTGGTATCCAGGGGCGAAAGCACCGCTTGTGCATCTGTTTGTCCTACAAGTTGTATTTATTTTGGTGATCTTGACAATCCTGACAGTGATGTATCAAAAGCACTGAAAAACAGGAAGTTTAAAGCTCTTGCACCTGAAGCAGGAACGAAACCTCAGATTTTTTATTTACTGTAAACTACAAAGAAATAATCATGAGAGAAGAACTCATTATAAGTGGAAGAATGAATCCAGATATTGACCCCTACCTTTCAGTATGGCACTGGCCAATACCATTGTATCTTTTCCTCGGAGGTCTGGCAGCAGGAATAATGTTTTTTGCAGCATATTATACCATTCGTGGAAAAGAGAAGGAAATGCCAACAGCCGTAAAATGGGCAACTTTCCTTGTTCCTGGAATTCTGGTAATTGGCCTTCTGGCTTTGTTTTATGATCTTAAACATAAGCTTTTCTTCTGGCAATTATACACTACTGTAAGATTTGAATCCCCTATGTCATGGGGAGCCTGGGTGCTGATGCTTATCACCCCATTATCATTTCTTTGGTCAGCAAGCTATATTAAAGAACTTCTACCTTCATGGAAATGGAGATACAAGATAGTTGACCAGATTATACAATGGTATGGGAACAACAGAAAAGGATTTTCCTGGGTAATAATTATTTTATCAATTATTCTCGGTATTTACACAGGGATATTGTTATCAGCTTTTAATGCGCGACCATTATGGAATACATCCATTCTGGGACCACTATTCCTGATTTCCGGATTGTCAACAGGTGCAGCAACCATAATGTGGATGTCAAAATCACATCATGAAAGGAAGGTAATGAGTCAGATTGATTTGATCTTAATAGGGATTGAACTATTTCTGATCATACACCTTATTATGGGATTCCTTGCAGGGTCACAGGTGAATATTGAAGCTGCTAATTTGTTTCTTGGTGGCGAATTTACTGTGTCATTCTGGGTTTTTGTGATCATACTGGGCTTGGTTTTCCCTGCCACCCTGGAGATACTCGAACTGTCTGGATATAAAGTGCCTGTCGCCGTACCAGCTTTCCTGATTATCTTCGGTGGATTTGTTTTCAGGTTTATTATGGTTGAAGCAGGACAAATTACAAGATATTTATATTAAGAATCATAAACAATGGATAGAAGTAAAAAATATATGAGGCCCTATCTGGGAGGTTTTCTTCTGGGTATTCTCTTACTACTGACATTTTATATAACAGGAAGAGGACTTGGGGCAAGTGGTGCTATTAAAAGCACTGTTGTAACTGCTGTAAACACTGTTTCATCAACTCATGCTGAAGAATCGGCATACTACAGCAAATTTATTAGTGACGACCATCATTCAATGAGTACGTGGCTGGTATTTGAAATTATAGGAGTTCTTGCAGGTGCATTTTTATCAGGATCACTGGCAGGAAGATTGAAATTTAAAGTTGAACACTCTCCAAAAATCACCTCTAAAACCCGGCTTATCATGGCTGTATCCGGAGGACTTCTGTTTGGATTTGGTTCACAGCTGGGCAGAGGATGCACATCAGGAGCTGCCTTAAGTGGCATGGCAAACCTTTCTCTGGCAGGATTTATTACAATGCTGGCGATTTTCGGATCAGGATATGTTTTTGCTTATTTCTTTAGAAAATTTTGGATTTAATTAATTAGTTATGGGACCACTTATTCCACAAGGTATTATAGGAACACAATGGGATTTAGTAATCGCATTGTTAATTGGAATTGCTTTTGGATTTATACTTGAAGCCTCGGGTTTTTCTTCTTCACGAAAACTAATGGGTACATTCTATTTATACGATTTTACTGTTGTTAAAGTATTCTTTACTGCAACCATTACAACTATGGCAGGATTGCTATATTTTAACTATATAGGATGGATAAACCTTGGTATGATATTTATAAACCCAACTTTCGTTAACTCAGCATTAATTGGAGGAGTCATTATGGGCCTGGGATTTGTCATGGGAGGATATTGTCCTGGAACTAGTTTTTGCGGTGTGGGAATTGGGAAAATAGATGCTTTACTCTATTCAGTCGGGATGTTTGTTGGAATCTTTATATTTTCTGAAGTTTATCCTTTGATATCAAACCTTTACAATTCAAATTCATTGGGAGCAGTTAAAGTATATGAAGTTCTGAATATATCAGCTAGTCTGTTTGTATTTTTACTTATGATAGTATCTATCATAATTTTTATTGTTGTGGAGTTAATTGAGAAACGTTCCAAAAAAGTAGAATATTAAAACTATTAAATGAAATATCCATTCGAATATAGTACACACACTAATTAAGATAAAAATGGATTTTCAAAGTGAACTGTAAAGTAAATTTTAACACATGAAAAAACCATATATTGTTGCTATAATTATTGCACTGGCATTAGGAGGAGGACTTCTCCTGCTACCTGATCCTGATTATGTTGAAGAATTGTCTCCACAGAATATATTATTAGATATTAATGATGATTCAAGGTTCTGGTCAACAGATATGATTGCCGATAAGATCATAAAGCAAGACCCATCACTTTTACTAATTGATGTTAGAGATGTGGGTCAATATGAATATTATTCATTACCCGGAGCATTGAATATCCCACTTGAAAATATTCTTGACCCTGAATGGTTTGATTACTTCGAAGCAGAAGATTACGATATTGTAATATATTCTAATGGAGATATATTTGCTGACCAAGCCTGGATATTGCTTAAACGACTTAATTATAAAAACATCAGGGTTATGAAGGGAGGGCTGAATTACTGGGCAGAAACCATAATGCAGCCACCAGCACCAAAGGAAAGTGATCCTCAGGAAGCCTTTGAACTATATGATTTCAGAAAAGCTGCCTGTCAGTATTTTGGTGGTGGATCAGGCGAAATTTCCTCAGATGAACCTTCTGAAGTGATTATTGTATCAAGAAAGAAAAAATCGAGTGCAGCTGAAGGAGGCTGTTAATTATAATTACAGAAACTTATGAAAGGAAAAAGAGTACATATTGGGGTTATTATATTTGCTATTGTCATTGTTATAGGAGTATTAACCATCTATAAACCAAATATAAAATACACCCTTACACCAGAACAAGCACTGGAAAATGCACTTTCATTAGCGGATGAAATATTCCCTGAAGATGTTGTTTATATAGTGGAAGATACTATGCCCGGATACCAGTTAGTTGATATCAGATCACCTTATGATCATATTAAAGGACATATTAAATCTTCTGTTAATATACCCTATAATATAATGCTGGAAAAAGATAATCTTGATTTCATAAGAGCTCTTGATAAAGATACTGTTATCATAATACTATACGGAGATAATCAAAGCCAGGCCAATTGCCCATGGATGTTATTAAAGCAAATTGGCATTGAAAATGTTAAGGTTATGCTTGGTGGTTATGATTATTTTACTACAGGTCCTTTGGACCTTTATGATATGCCAGACATTCCTGAATACCTTGTTGAAGAACCAAAATATGATTATCCTGAACTTATTCAATATAATTCTGCTCCAAATGTAGATGCACAGGAAACAGAAATAATACTGCCGAAGAGAAAGAAGAAATCGAATGCCGCCGAGGGAGGATGTTAGTTAATCGTAACGCGTAACGCGTGACGCATCACGTCCTATCATCCTGCAAGTTCTTTTTCCTTTTTAGCATATACTTTCTTCGATACAACAATACTCAACTCATAAAGAAGCATCAAAGGAATTACAACCAGTATCTGGCTAAACATATCAGGAGGTGTTATAATTGCAGACAGGAGAAGCAGAATAACTATCATATACTTCCTGTTTCTTTTTAAATAATCCGGACTTAGTAATCCAACCCTGGTTAGGAAATAAACAAGAACCGGTAACTCAAAAACAAGACCAACTGAGAATGTTACAGAAACAACAGTGCTGATATATGAATTTAACGACACCTGATTGGTAACAAACTCACTAACCTGGTATGTTCCCAGAAAATGCACAGTTAGAGGAACGATTAAAAAATAACTAAA
>CAZDWF010000065.1:4590-20566 GCA_964508895.1 uncultured Bacteroidales bacterium | reverse complement strand
ATTCGATCTTGATGATGAGCTGAAGCAAATTTATTCCTCATTTACTTCCCAGGATTCTATAATAATACCATATTTTGACTATTTAAAATATAATGATCTCGGGCAAATACAGACTTATTTCTCCTTTTTCCTGAAGAATTTCCTCGACTATAAAAATTATGTGGAAGTGAACTATTATCCCAGGAAAATAGCATCACTGGAAAAGCAGATAAGTGATTACAGAATATCATACGAATATATGTCATATCAGAAAAATACCCTGGAAGAGAATTATAAGCTTTCCATGAAAAATTATGAGAGGAATCAGCTATTATTTGAACAGGGAGCAATTGCAGAGGCCGAACTTGAAAATAAAAAAAGTGAGATGCTCGGTAAAAAGCATGATTTTGAAGCAGCCCTGACCGATCTGGCTAACACACAAATAGAAATTAACAAACTTGAAGAAGCGATCCTGGAACTTCAGTTACAGAACCAACAGGAGCAATCAAGATTAAATATCAGCATCAGGGAATCCTTTGACAACCTGGTCAGTCGGATCGAAATGTGGGAACAGGATCATGTGATCACTGCCCCTATTTCAGGAACCGCAACATTTAACAAGTTCTGGTCAGAAAATCAGAATGTAACTGCCGGTGAAAAGGTTTTGTCGATCGTCCCGATCAAAGCAAAAAATATTATCGGTAAAATGATGATGCCTATCAAAGGATCAGGAAAAGTGAAGCAAGGGCAGATGGTTAATATCAGGTTCTATAACTATCCCTATATGGAATTCGGAATGGTAAAAGGTGTTGTTCAGAACATTTCAACAGTACCTATCGATAATCATTATGCTGTTGAAGTTGTTTTTCCTGAAGGCTTGAAAACAAACTATAATATTGATCTCGACTTCATTCAGAAGATGAAGGGTAGTGCTGAAATAATCACTGAAGATATCAGCCTGCTTGTCAGGATAGTACGGCCACTGAGATCACTTATACAGAATCGCACCTTCAAAGATTATAACCCTCCGGAATAAAACTCAGATCAAGATCAAACTCATGAGCATACTCAATCTTCCTGAATATAATTTTAAATTTAAAGAAGAAGAAGAAGAAGGGAAGAAACTGATCTTTGATGAAATCCGTAAAGCATATGTGGCAATGACACCTGAAGAATGGGTGAGACAAAACTTTCTGAAATATTTGCAGCATGAAAAGAAATTCCCTCAATCACTTATTTCGGTCGAAAAAGCTTTGCAGGTTTATAAACTCAAGAAAAGGGCAGACATTGTAGTATATAATAATTCAGCAAAGCCTATTCTTATTGTTGAATGCAAAGCACCACATATTAAAATCACGCAGGATGCTTTTGACCAGGCAGCAAGGTATAATATTAAACTCCGGGTAAATTACCTGGTAATAACTAATGGAATCGAACACTATTGCTGCAAGGTAGATTTGAGAGAAAACAATTATACTTTTCTTAAAGAGATACCAGAATATAAAGACCTGTAAGGCTCATTTGCTGGTTACTGGCCACTGGTCGCTGGTCACTTGGTCGCTAGGTGCTATAATAAATTGATAACAACTTTTAATTATAATAACTTTGGGTATAATACTTGTATGTCTTTTCAGTTATAAGCTTATGATGTATATTTTTTATTAAATCTGACCACAAACCGATTTTATTTTAAAAAAATTTTAACTTTGCCAGTATCAAATCAGTCTATTATGAAACAATTAATTATTAAGATCTCGCTAGCAGTTGCAATTGTTGTACTTGCTTATTTTGTTGTACAGAGTGTACTTACCCCATTAAAGTTTAACCGTATACAGGATGAGAGAGCTCAAGTGGTAATTCAGAACCTTAAAGATATCAGGACAAGTCAGATGCTTTTCAAAACCCTGAACAACCAGTATGCCGCTGATTTTGACACTTTGATATGGTTTATTAAAAATGGAGAGATCCCTGTTGTAAAGATCATTCCTGACCCTGAGGATACCACATTTACAAAAACCATTAATGACACTCTGGGTTATGTTAAAATAGCAGACTCATTATTTAATAACAGGATAGACTTTGTAGTGGACTCTATTCGCTATATTCCTTTTTCAGGAGGGGAAGAGTTTGAATTAGCTTCTGGTGAAATTATAACTGGTGGATTGAAAGTTAATGTATTTGAAGCTTCAGCTCTTTATAAATATTTTTTAAAAGGCTTAGATGATCAAATGATAATTAACCTTATAAAAACCAAAGAAGATCTTGATAGATTTCCAGGAATGAAAGTTGGTTCGATGATACAAGCATCAACTGACGGCAACTGGGAATAATTATATCCTTTTATGTCAACTCATATAGTTAAGGTCCACAGTTTTAAAGACTCATCCTTTCAAAAGGATCAGTTTTCAAAATATCATTTGTCAATTCTTATCAGAAGAAATGCTTTTGCCTTTACCGTGTTGGATTCAAGCCTGAATAAATATGTGCAATTCGAAACCCTTAAACCTGAGATCCCTGCTGAAAAATGTTTCTCAAACTTTGCATTAAAGGAAATCGCAGATCATATTGGAAATCAACTGAAAGCTCTTGATTTCTCAAAAAAGGCATTCAGTTCGGTTAAGGTTATTTATGAAAGTTATACCAGCACACTTGTTCCTATAGAACTTTATGAAAAAGGGAAAGAGAAAGTATATCTCGATTTCGTTCATGATCCTTATACTGAAACCGAAAATAAATATCACTCAAATTATATTAAAATAATTGATTCATATAATATATTCCCTGTTCCTGTTCAATTTATTAATATCCTGAATAAGCATTTTAAGGAATATAAGATTTACAGTCAGGCTGAATCATTGATCAGTTCTCTCCTTAAGCATTATAACACTAATACAGAAAATGTTTTATTTTTCAATGCACGTTTCAGAGAATTCGATTTATTGTTAATGGGTAATGGCAGTTTAAAGTATTTTAATTCTTTTTCTTTTAATGAAGCTGATGATATTCTGTATTATATACTGAATTTCGTAAAACAGAACAAATTAAATCCGGAAAAGCTGAATCTGGTTTTGATTGATGAAATTTACGATGACTCTGACATATACAAGAAATTATCAGATTATTTCAGGAATATTGAATTCATAAAAAGAAACCCTGAATTTCATTACAGCCCTGTTTTTGATAATCTACCTGAGCACACCTATTACAGCCTGTTTAGCCTAAACAAGTGCGAATAGTCAGCGGGACACATAAAGGACGAAAGATTCACCCTCCAAGGAATCTACCTGTAAGGCCAACAACTGATCTGGCAAAGGAGAGTCTTTTTAATATACTTAATAATAATTTCTATTTCGAAGATATTAAAGTACTTGATCTTTTTGCAGGAACAGGAAATATGTCGTTCGAGTTTGCATCCAGGGGAGTACCAGCTATCATCTCTGTTGATATTAACTTTAGCTGTGTAAAATTCATTAATGAAACTGCAAATTCTATTGACCTAAAGGCTATAAGGGCTATTAAAGCAAATGCATTCCGGTATATTGACAAGACATCTGAAAAGTTTGATATTATTAATGCAGATCCTCCTTATAATATGGAGAATATTGATCAGATCCCGGATCTTATTTTCGAAAGACAGATCTTAAATCCTGAAGGATGGATGATATTGGAGCATGATCAGCATCATTCTTTTCATGAGCATCAGCATTTTTACCAGTTAAGAAAATACGGAAAGGTGCACTTTTCAATTTTCAGATAAAAAAAAGCCCCGCAAAAGCAGGGCTTAACTTGAATTCTTTTCATGTTAATATTCATCTTCATGGAAGAAGAAGTCATCTTTAGTCGGATAATCTGGCCATATATCTTCTATACTCTCATAAATTTCACCTTCGTCTTCAATCTCGCGAAGGTTCTCAATCACTTCCTGTGGAAGACCTGACCTGATACTATAATCGATCAGTTCATCTTTTGTTGCCGGCCAGGGGGCGTCTTCCAATTTTGAAGCTAATTCCAGCGTCCAATACATAGGCTCCAAAAATTTAAATTCGATGCAAAAATAGTTCTTTTCTAAAAAAAGTCAAGTTATTTTTTTCAGGATAATAAATCCATTAAATCCTTGCTCGCCAAAGTGTTTCTTTAGCTCCTAAATCCTTACCTAACTTCCTTGCTAAAACAAATAAAAAATCCGATAGTCTGTTAATATATTTTATGTTCATTTCGTCCACAGGATGTGCTTTCGCTAATTTAGTAATAATCCTCTCAGCCCTACGGCAAACGCATCTTGCAATATGGCAAACTGAAACAGTTTTATGTCCTCCCGGTAAAATAAATGATTTCAAAGGCTCAAGTTCTTCGTTCATTTTATCAATTTCATTTTCCAGGAGTTCAATATCTTTATCATAAATCATCGGTAAAGATTGATCCAAATTTTTTTCAGGATCTTTTGCTAAAAGTGACTCAATACTAAAAATCCTGTCCTGAATCTCAAGCAAAATCTTCTTATAATGATCATCAATTTCCTGATCTCTGATCAATCCGATATAAGAATTGAGTTCATCAAGAGAACCATATGCTTCTATCCTTTCGTGATATTTTGGAACCCTTGTTCCTCCGATCAAAGAAGTTTGGCCTTTATCACCTGTACGTGTATATATTTTCCAATCTTCCATATGAATGTCAATTTAAGAAAAATTTAATTAAATAGAAAATTCTTTAAAGAATTCTTGCAACAAGGACGATAACTAAAAGTTAAGTATTACAGTAAGGTAGTTGTTAGTGAATAGCTTAGGTGAATACAATAAAAAGAAATTTATTTTACATCCACCTCATAATATTCCATTGTCCTGACATTCTCATTAATAATATCAGAATCAACCTCACCATCGATCAAGCGGATGATCCTGTGGGCATGCTGGGCAATGTCTTCCTCGTGTGTAACCACTATAATTGTATTTCCCAGCTTATGGATCTTCTCAAGTATTCCCATTATTTCGATTGAAGTTTTGGAATCAAGGTTACCGGTAGGTTCATCAGCGAGGATAATGGAAGGTTTATTAACAAGTGCACGGGCGATGGCCACACGCTGTCTTTGTCCGCCGGATAATTCATTAGGCTTATGCATCATCCTGTCATCAAGCCCAACTTCATCAAGAACCTCTTCGGCTCTTATAACACGGTTCGTTTTATTGAATCCTGCGTAGATCAATGGTAGAGTAACATTTTCCAGTGCAGTACTTCTGGGTAAAAGATTAAAGGTCTGAAAAATAAAACCAATCTCTTTATTTCTAATTTCGGCAAGCTCATTATCACCAAGTTCACTTACATCGAAACCATTTAGGAAATAATTTCCAGATGTTGGTGTATCCAGGCAACCTAAAATATTCATTAATGTTGACTTCCCAGATCCGGAAGCACCCATCAATGCAACAAACTCATTCTTATTAATATTGAGGGAAACGGATCTCAATGCTCTTACTATTTCAGTACCAACCTGAAAATTCCTGACAATATCATTTAACCTGATAACTTCTTTACTCATAATGATTAATTTCAATGCATATACAAAAGTACTATTTATATCAAAACCTGATTAAAAAATCTTGCTTAGCCGATTCCTTTCTGAAAAACACTAATCCCATCCTGAAAAGATCAATGCTTACAGTTACTCGTGGATGTGATTTAATTTCTTTCCAGGCCTTATACATTTCTTTCGACCACCTGATATCATCAAGTATAAAAACCGATTCATTTCCTGCTTTAGCTAAGCATTTATTAAAATATCTCAAACTGGGTCCGTATTGGTGATTACCATCAAAATACACCAGATCAAGAGTTTTATATTCATCAATTACATTATCCAGGACATCATTAATATCACCACAAATAGATTTAATATTGCTAAACCCAAGCTTTTTAAAGTTGCTTTTAGCTATGTCGCATATTGTTGTATCACCTTCAATAGTAGTTATATTTGCTTCTTGGCCCGCTGATGCCAGATACATACTTCCAATTCCGAAAGAGGTCCCAAGCTCCAGGATGTTTTTCTGCTTATAATGATCAACAAAGCGATACAATAATAATCCAAACCTCCGGCTAATACTCGAATTTCTTGCCAGGGAACTAATTTTCACTTTATTTTCATTTACTATTGGCTTATTACTCCCGGCACCAAGGTCTTTGAAAATTATTCTCTCATTTCTTTTCAATAAATCCTTCCTTATATTTTCAATTTTCTGATAAGCAGCGGGAGTTTCTTTTGATTGCATCACATTATCAACAAAATCATAAACAAAAGGAGAATGTATTTTATACTTAGATTGAGCTCTAAAATAATAGTTTAAACAGCTGAATATCAGGTCAAGTGTTTTCTTCATATTCTTATAGTTATAGCTCTCATAATGTTCAGGAAAATTTTACTGAAATGCAACTTTGCTCAAATAGAATACCGTTCTTTTGCTGTTGGCCCTGCTGTTGTTTCTTATTTCCTGATAGCCATAACACAAAAAATAATTATCGTACCAGTGGATCATTTGTCCGCCTTCATCATCAATTATCCTGTCGCGACTATATTTAAGTTTCAGGTTCAGGTTCTGAACATCGTATTCATCTTCATTATCAAATATCTTATAGGATATTTTCCCATTATTATTGTAAAACAGTGCCAGTTCATTGTTAACTGGAAATGCATTAACATAATCCTGTAATTCAAATGTCATTATATTTTGCATCTCAATTTCACCATTCCAAAGCAATTGCCCTTCCTTATTAAATGAGGCTACTATTCCTGAGAGGTACCTATAACCATCAAAAACAGTATACGTCTGTGGCATCATCCTTCCGTAATAATCGTAGGTCATATTAGTCACTGTCCTGTATTCAGGATAAAATGACTCTGAGATTAAAATAATCTGGTTATTAAAGTCAATCACTGGATGAAGTATCAGCCTGTAGTCAAGTGAATATTCTTCTCCTTTTTTCTTTTGTTTTGTTGATTTACGTTTAACCTGCATTACATCCATATTTCCAAATGAGTCATACAGATTATCAAATTCCAGGAAATTATAATAATGTATATATTTCTGGGATCCATTTATAAATTGGGAAATGAAATATCCTGAACTTTCAGGATAGTCATCTTCATCAGATGCTGTCTTTCTTCTTCTGTCATTTGAATAAGTCCCCAATACAAAAAGTGTATCACCACAAAAATACACTTCTGCATTGTTCAGGTATTTTCCTGATAAGACAGATTGAACTTCTGTTGAACTTGCAGTAAGGGATCCCATATTATAAGCTGATATCAAAATGCTTTGGTCATCTTTTGAAATATATTGGTCGATGATAGAAAACACCTTATTTTCATTGTTGTCATAATAGATTTTTCGCAGCTGAGCCAAAGCTGTGAAATCAAAATACTGCTCTTCAATATCATTCGTTGAAAGTGTGCAAAGTCCAATGCTACAGGAATTTTTTCTATGATTGACACCAAAGTAGGCATACGGATAGATCACTTCAAATCCTGTGATAGTTGATTTTTCTGATGCAACAAAACTCTGGATTTTTATATATCCTTCGACAGGGTCTATCCTCATGATCTGCAGATTACTTCCTTCTTTATTTCTGTCTGATTTATAAAACAATAAATATACATAATCATTATCCTTGTCATGATCAACATATTCAACATTTTCAATCAATAAGGTATCTAATATCCACTGTTCCTGCAGCTGAGCATCAAATAATGCAAAGTGCCACCAGCTACCCTTTTCCTTGCTTTTAACTCCTTTATAAAATACGAGAACGCCTTTATCTTCACATGGAATAAGCTTATATGTATTTTCATCAAGACGGGCATTGAGTTCAAGCCGTAATGGATTCAAAGATTGAGTATATACTATCTTAGGAAACAGTATGCTTACCGTAAATATAAATATTATGACACTTAAAATCTTTGACACCATAGGCATTTTAAATCTAACATAAAATTAAAGAACTTATTTTAAGCACAAACAGAATGCGTGAAATAAAATTCTCAAATGTTGAATTTATGATGAAAGCAAAAAGGCTGCCTCCATGTCAGAAGCAGCCAGTTTGTTTAATTCAGGTGTTGATACTATTGCCTTACAATTTTCCCGGTATAGATTAATTCATTGCCTTTTTTTACAATAATAAAATATAATCCTTGCTGGAATTGACCCATATTAATTTCTTTTATCTCTTTAGCAGCTAACAGTTTTTGCCCTGTAGAGTTATAAACCTCAACATGCATTCCGGAAATTTCTTTTATATCTATTATTAGTTTATCTTTTACAGGATTAGGATATAATCTGACCTCATTAATTTCATTTACTTCATCAAACCCCACACCAGTTTGTCCTGTAATAAGAATATTATCAACCTCCCAGGTAGCGGATTCCTGGTTTGTTGAGATATATTTAAATCCCACATAAACCTGGCTGCCATCATATCCTGAGATATCTATATTACCAGAGGAAGTCCATTCCCATGAACCACCTGATGCAACATAAGCAAGATCGCTCCAGTTAGCAAGATTTGGATCTCCTGAGCCACTGTAGTCTGTCGATATTTTAACTTCCATTGCCGGACCAGTATAATTATAAGCATTAAAGAAGGTTAGTTCTTCATCAGTATATAGGTTAAAATCCATTGGAGGAGATATAAGCCAGTCTTCATTTTCCAGTGGTGCTCCATTATAACCTGAAACACGGGCACAGGGTGTATTGCCTATACCATAATTATTATCCCTGTCCCATTCTTCTGCACCTATAACGCTCACTGTTGTCCATGGCCCCCATCCTGCATCAAAGTTCTCACTGATAATTATGCTTACGTCAGCTGTTGTAGCATTAGTTGTGGGTGCTGTTCCATCAGTTTTATAGTCTATATCTGAGCCTCCATTAGTATATGGATAGATTACGAAGTAGTAAGTAGTATTTCCTGGTAAGGCAGAGAAAGCACATCCCTGATCACCATATGGTATGTTAAGAGCTCCGGAACCATCTGAAAGGTCAGTATCATCAGGAATCGGCACACCATCAACAGGAGGAGCAATAGTACTTTGATCACTAGCAAGAACCACGTATGATGAAGGTAATTGTGCCCCAGTGGCATCAGCCCATCCGAGATCAATATTCAGGCCTGCAGCAGTCGCATTGAAAAATGCAGGATAGTTTGTAGGTTCAGGTTGTACACCTACCTGCGTAATACTGAAGTCATCATAGTATACTGAACCACCAGAGATATTATTTTCTTTATAAACCCTTACTTCAAACCTGAATCCATCAGCTCCGGCAGGAGCGGTTAAAGTAACATTATAATTAACCCAGGAAGGGCTGTTAGTACTATATTCGCTCGGCCTTAATTCAGCTTCATTATCAGGCAAGGTAGTTGTACCTTGCAACCAATACGACCATATTCGTGTTCTTGCCTCAGTATCATTATCATAAAACCAATATGTGATGTTATAATTCACTCCTGCAACAATTGCACCAACATCCTGTGAAAGATCTTTTGTACTTTGATCGGATGTATGTGCAGCAGAGTATGTTCCTCCGTGCACTGGAGTTGTTGCCTGTGAAATATTTTCCGCTTTATCCCAGTCAGTTGGTGTTGTAGAATTTACCCAGTCTTCCAGGCCTCCATTTTGCACCAGGTTTTGTGCAAATAAATAGCCTGCACAGAATAAAATCAATAATGATAAGAGTATTAGTTTTTTCATATTTAAAATTTTTGTTAAAGATAATAAAAAGAGGCTGATGATAAAAATCATTAGCCTTTATAAAATATTTTACTGCAAAATAGTAAAAAATGTGAAATATCATGAGCAAAAAAAAAGCCGACCTCAGAATGAGATCGGCTTAGCTTATATAATATTGTTTTATTCTTTAACTTCTTCGAAATCAACATCAGTGACTTCATCGTCATCAGAGCCACCATCTTTTGGAGGTTCTTCTTCGCCACCAGGTTGACCTTGCTGAGCATCCGCCCCACCATCTTGCTGTTGTTGCTTATAGATATCTTCACTGGCAGCCTGCCATGCGGCATTCAGGGTTTCCATTGAAGCATCAATTTTTGCAACATCCTGAGCTTTATGAGCTTCTTTGAGTTCGTTTAGTGATTTCTCAATATCAGCTTTTTTTGTTTTCAGGAAGCTTGTCGCCATATTCCTTAAGTTGTTTCTCTGTCTGGAATATCAGTGAATCAGCAGTATTGACCTTATCAACCATTTCTTTGGCTTTGCGGTCAACTTCAGCATTTTGTTCAGCTTCAGATCTCATTTTTTCGATTTCATCAGGACTTAATCCTGAAGAAGCTTCAATTCTGATCTGCTGTGATTTTCCTGTTCCTTTATCTTTAGCTGACACATTCAGTATCCCGTTTGCATCAATATCGAAAGTTACTTCAATCTGAGGAACTCCTCTTGGAGATGGAGGTATACCATCGAGATGGAATCGTCCGATACTCTTATTATCTTTTGCCATGGGTCGTTCACCCTGGAGAATATGGATCTCTACTGATGGTTGGTTATCTGCTGCTGTTGAGAAGACTTCTGATTTTTTCACAGGAATGGTTGCATTTGCTTCAATCAGTTTTGTAAAAACACCACCAAGAGTTTCTATACCAAGTGATAATGGAGTTACATCAAGTAATAATACATCTTTTACATCTCCTGAAAGAACACCACCCTGGATAGCTGCACCAATAGCAACAACCTCATCAGGATTCACACCTTTAGAAGGATCTTTGCCGAAGAAATCCTTAACAGCTTTCTGTATAACAGGTATACGTGTTGATCCTCCAACAAGAATAACATCATCAATATCTGCTGCGGTCATATTGGCATCTTCCAATGCCTTCTTACAAGGCTCAATAGTATCTTTTACGTAATGATCAATGAGTTGCTCGAATTTTGCTCTTGTTAGTTTCTTAACGAGGTGTTTAGGAATACCATCAACAGGCATTATATATGGAAGATTGATTTCTGTTTCAGTAGATGAACTGAGTTCGATCTTTGCTTTTTCTGCTGCTTCTTTCAGTCTTTGCATCGCCATAGGATCTTTTTTGAGGTCGATACCTTCATCTTTCTGGAACTCATCAGCAAGCCAATCAATAATTGAATGATCAAAATCATCACCACCAAGGTGAGTATTACCATTGGTTGATTTTACTTCAAATACTCCATCACCTAATTCAAGGATTGAGATATCGAAAGTACCACCACCAAGGTCATAAACAGCAATCTTAATATCTTTGGCTTTTTTATCAAGGCCATAAGCCAGAGCTGCAGCAGTAGGTTCGTTGATAATTCTTTTAACTGTAAGCCCTGCAATTTCACCCGCCTCCTTAGTAGCCTGACGCTGTGAATCACTAAAATATGCTGGTACTGTGATAACTGCATCTGTAACTGTTTGTCCGAGATAATCTTCTGCTGTCTTCTTCATCTTCTGAAGGATCATTGCAGAAATTTCCTGTGGGGTATAAAGTCTGTCTTCAACTTTAACACGTGGTGTATTATTGTCACCTTTAACCACCTGATAAGGAACTCTTTTAATTTCTTTTTGTACTCTATCATAGGTTTCACCCATGAATCTTTTAATACTGTATACAGTATTTTTTGGGTTAGTAATGGCCTGGCGTTTTGCAGGATCTCCTACTTTGCGCTCACCATTATCTGTGAATGCAACAATTGATGGAGTTGTTCTTCTTCCTTCGCTATTAGGAATAACAACAGGTTCACTTCCCTCCATTACTGCCACACAAGAATTTGTTGTACCCAGGTCTATTCCAATTATTTTTCCCATTTCTTATTATTTTTAGTCGATTATTTTTTCAATTTTTTCTCTATTGCTCAATGATTATGCCAGTATTCCCCTATACCCTGTTAATGAATAATTGAATATTGCCAAATTACTTTCAGTCAAAATGTGCACATAGCAAAGCTCCTGACTATGTGCAAATTAGACATGTATTATCTGTAAATTATTACAGGAATAAAATTGTGTTATGAAAAGGAAGGAATGTGACAAAACGACAGAAACCCATACCTGATTAATAAGCAAACTTGATTCCAAGGTTTTTGATATTATCCTTTGTATCGTTACCCAGTTTCTTTGTTTTTATAGTTTTGTTCCTGCTAGAAAAAATACCATATCCATTATTGATGTTTGAGTATTCAGGACGGTATTGAAAGATCCCTTCAAGCGGACTATTAACAGAAATATACTTAGCCAGTTGATCAGCAGCTGCATTTACCCGGTACTCAACAACATCGGTAAATCTTTCAATGACTTTATTTTCCAATGCAGGATCGCTGTATGGCACTTTGAAGAGTATAGAATTATAAAATACAGTTGTTGGATAATAGATCTCTATTTCATAATCAGATGGCTGAACATCAGGTATGTTTGTAGTATACCAGACAATTGTTTTATTATTTGTGTCAATAATAGAATTCTCCTGCACAACTTCATAATAGGAGAAACTAAGTATTACTTCGAAACTGGTAGCGTCGTCAGGCTTATTCCATTTCATTAATTTATCATTATCACCGACTATATTAATGGATGGATTTGGTCCTGGGCGGGATATTCCAAAATTATCAACAACTATTGATTCTGATGTGATATCCTGACCAGCGGCAAGTATTTTTAATTTATATATTGATGCTTCATCGACAAACATTACAAAATAATACAAAACCTGCTTTGTAGTACTAAAATCACCTCCTGCAGTTCTTTTTCTGTGAATTGTATCAAAAACAAATGGCCCCCCAATCTGATTTCCATTCTTCCATTCAGTTAATTCCACATAAAGCTTTTCCTGATATTCAGTTGCTTCAGGATCATCGAGTGCGATAGTCTGCGGATCATTACCTAAAAATGCTTTTTGTATTCTCAGGAAAACAGTATCAGCAATAACATTATCAGGATCACTAGCTTCCAATGCGCCATAAACAAAAGTGATATTCTCATAAGGAGCATTTAATTCATAGTCTTTATTGCAGGAATACATAACTGCAATTGACAGTAAAAGGATGAAAAGGAAAGGTATTTTAGAAAGTTTCATTTTTTATGATTTAAGACATCAAAAGTATATATAAAAATTCAGAATATTAGCTTAAAACTTGCAGATTTAAGCATTCAGTTTTCAATTGGTGCTTAATTATTAATATTCTTCATACCTTTGTAATCTCTTAATTTTCATACATCAAACCATGACACCTATAAGCAACTTTGCCAAGATAACAACCCATGTCCTTCAGGAAATGAAACTGAAAGGCGAAAAAATTGCCATGCTGACAGCCTATGACTTCTCCATGGCACGTATAATTGATGAGACAGGAATCGATGTAATTCTGGTTGGTGACTCGGCATCCAATGTGATGGCAGGCCATTCCACTACTCTGCCAATTACTCTGAACGAAATGATTTATCATGCATCTTCAGTTGTAAGGGCAGTGAAACGTTCGCTTGTTGTTGTGGACCTTCCTTTTGGAACTTACCAGGGTAATTCCAAAGAGGCTCTTAACTCTGCCATTCGTATTATGAAGGAATCTGGTGCCAGTGCAGTTAAATTAGAAGGAGGTAAAGAAATACTGGAGTCTATTGAAAGGATTCTTTCAGCAGGAATTCCTGTAATGGGACATTTAGGACTTACACCACAGTCAATTCATAAATTCGGTACTTATGTTGTAAGAGCTACAGATGATCAGGAAGCAACTAAACTTTTAGAAGATGCACATCTGCTTGAAAATGCAGGTTGCTTTGGTATCATCCTGGAAAAGATACCTGCAAAATTAGGTGAAAAGGTCGCTAAAGAAATCCGTATTCCTGCAATAGGTATTGGAGCGGGACCTGATGTCGACGGACAGGTTCTAGTATTACATGACATGCTCGGAATGACTATGAAGTTCTCTCCTCGTTTTCTGAGAAGATACCATAACTTAAGTGAGGAAATAAAAGGCTCTGTAAAAACATACATTAAAGACGTTAAAGACGTTGACTTCCCTAACGAAAGAGAACAGTACTAATCAGGATCTGATTTTATGCCCGACATTCCTGTTACCGATGCTGATATCCTTTATGATGACAATCATATCATTGCTGTAAATAAAAGACCCTCTGATATTGTGCAGGGCGATAAAACCGGCGACAAACCCCTGAGCGAAAAGCTTAAAGAATATCTCAAAGTCAAATACAAAAAACCAGGCAATGTTTTCCTGGGTGTTACACACAGGCTTGACAGGCCGGTAAGTGGTGTTATATTATTTGCTAAGACAAGCAAAGCCCTTTCCCGTATCAATGAACTTCTACGAGAAAGGCAAATCACAAAGAAATACTGGGCAGTAGTTGGCAATATGCCTGCAGAAGAAAGCGGACATCTTGTTCACTACCTGAAGAAAAATCAACAGAAAAACAAATCCTTTGCTTACAATGAAGCTGGAAAAGACCGCCTTAAAGCCGAACTGCTCTATACATACATTGCTAAAAGTGATAAGTACTATCTCCTTGATGTTGAATTATTAACCGGAAGGCATCATCAGATCAGGGTCCAGTTAAGTACCATTGGTTGCCCTGTAAAAGGAGACCTGAAATATGGAGCCCCGAGATCAAATAAAAATGCATCTATTCATCTTCATGCCAGAAGTCTGGAGTTTATTCATCCTGTGAAGAAAGAGAAGGTGTTGATTGAGGCAAAACCACCAAGGGATGCTGTTTGGGATTATTTTGAAAAAGCAATAACAAATAAGAAGTAACGAATAACGAATAACGAAGTCAGAAAGTGGTACAAACTAGATTCAAAATTAATAAATCGGTAGCGCGCGTCTCTGGACACGTGCCCATTTAATAATATCAGCTAGCGCGGACTTGTAGTTCATGATTAACCCTTTAATTATCTATATCCATTATAAACTAAACATCCTTCTCCCTTCATGCAACGATTCAAATCTATTTATTGTCTATATTTAGAATCTGTAGCCAGTAATTATATCATTGCAATGTGAAACACCTAATACTGTTTACATTTTGTTTTCTTCCATTATTAGCCATTAACCAAGATACAACAGGATTACCTGTATGGACTCAGGTTGCAAATTATGATGGTGGATGGCAATATGTAGACTGGCGCACCAATCCACCTACAAATCATATCGTCCCTAATAGCGCCCCTTCTGTTGCTGGTGGTTCAAATGCGGGTATTGATCTATGTGGAAATCTTGTATTCATTGTCATTCATAGTGGTGTCACAAATGCTCCCAACAACCTATTTATTTATTCTCCTAATGGTGAACCCATATTAAATAATTCAACACCAAACGGACCAGGTTTAAATGGGAGCCTTTCTGATGATGAAATTCAAATTGTAAATATTCCAAATAAAGTAAATCAATGGTACATAATATATAGAATGTGGAAAACAGATGCCGGAGCACCAATTGGACTAGGAAGATACACGCCAGCAGAAATTTTATATGCAAGAGTTGAATATACTCCTCAGAATATAATAGTACATGAAAAAGATATTGAAATAAGTGCAAATGGCACTGCCTATACTTATGTAACAGGAAAAGAGGTTACATGTGTTGGATCAAATTCAGACAGCCTTTATTTATATGCATGTCGTAGAAATGAAAATAACAATAATATTTCTCTTGACAGATTCGTAATCACAGAAAACGGAATTGTATTTGATGCCAATACAGGCGATGTTCCTGCACCATGGTGGTATTTAACAATCTTCGGATCATATGTAGAGGCAAGTACCGATGGAAACCGTATCGGAGTAACAACCAGGAATGAAACACATAATTCAACTGATGCTATAGTTTTTGACGCTAATCTTTTCAACAATCAGCCTGGATCATACCAAATAATAAATGCTTCAGAATTAATATTGGAACCCGATCCAAACTATTTTACCAACCCCATGCCGGTAAGCCAAGCGGCTAATATTTCTGGTTTAGGTTTTTTAATTAATT
>CAZDWF010000065.1:0-4580 GCA_964508895.1 uncultured Bacteroidales bacterium | reverse complement strand
TGATAGGAAATTATCACAAATTGATTTTAGCCCGGATGGAAGATATTTATATTTAGCTGCAGGAGGATACGCTCAATCAGGATATACTAATGCATCATATTTTAGTCAGATAGACTTAGGGGATTACAATAACCCTGCTGTTTATCCTTACACTGTAAGGATGCAAATTCAAAAACCACCAGGGCCTTTTAATGTGAATACAGGACAGGGGGGGCCTAACTCTACGCATAATGTGCATTACTATTATTTTTGTTCTATTGGAAAAGGATATAACAATGAATTTTATTTCGCTAAAAGAGATACGAATATTTATTATGTAGTTCCCGATCCAAACCAACCCATCCAGCATGATTTAACACCTTCTTATGTTGATCTGGCAACTCCCAGCCATCCAAATATTGTTGTGTCTGAAGGAAAAATATTCAGAATACCTGATCAAATCGACAACCGTAATTATTTACAATTTCAAACCATTCAAGCCAATCTGGGCTATGACCAATCATTTTGTTCAGGCGACTCTATTCTTCTCGATCCAGGAAACCAGTATTTATACTACCAATGGAATAATAACAGCTCAGATACTTCTCTATTCGCATCTTCTGGTGGCCAATACTATGTCGAAGTAATGGACATTCATGGTTGTGCCAGCTCTGACACAGTTGAAATTGTCGAAGTTTTTGCACCAGAATCAAATGCCGGATCTGATGAAAGTATTTGTGAGCATCACACTTATGATTTTAGTAATTCATCAAGTATGCCTTATGTTGCAAATGAAGATTCACTATTATGGTATGGTGGTACCGGATCATTTAGCGACTCAACTACTTTATTACCTGAATATACTCCAGGAACAGGAGAGATTGGTAATATTTCTTTAAGTCTTATTGCCTTTGGATCGCTTTGCGGAAATGATACCTCATCAATGATTTTAACTGTTTTTGATGGGCCTGAAGCTGGATTTTCATATTCTCCAGATGATACTGTTTGTACTAATGTTACAATTTCATTACAGGATACAAGTACAACAAACATTGTATCAAGATTGTGGAATTTTGATGATGGAAATACTGCTACAACTCAAAATGTAACGCATAATTATTCTACCGCTGGATCTTATAATATAAAGCTTATAGTCACTAACTCTGATGGATGCATGGATTCTATCATCCATACTTTTGCTGTTGATGAAACTCCTGCAGCAAACTTTACTATTGATCCTGCATCTATAGTATGCGACAATACTCCATTTACCTTCACTGAAAATAGTTCAACAAACATAATAAGTCAGGAATGGGAATTCGGTGATGGGAACTCAGGCACAGGACAAATAGTTTTACATACTTATAGTACCCCTGGTGATTATATTGTCACACTAATAGTTAACAATGATAATAGTTGCAGTGATACAACTCAACAAATGGTGTTTGTGAATGCAAATCCCACAGCTAATTTTACTATTAGCCCTAATGATACATCCTGCGTTGGTGAACTGATAAATTTTGACGCAACAGGTAGTCTGGATATCATACAATGGCAATGGCAGTTTGGGGATGGAAATATTGCCTCAGGGCAAAATGTGACGCATACATATGCTGACCCAAACAGTTATAGCATTCAACTTATTGTGATAAATAATGACGGCTGTAGAGATACAATTATTCATACCCGTGAAGTTATTGACCTGGAAATCGATTTCGACATGCTGTTTAATCCAAGTTGTCTAAATGATACAGTATTCTTTAACGGAAGCAGTAATGTTCCTGCCACTTTCACCACCTGGAACTGGGATTTCGGTAATGGAAGTGTGGACACAGGAAAAAGTGTTTATCATATTTTTACAACCTACGATACATTTAACGTAAACCTTCAGGTTTGTTCACAGGATACAACCTATGAGCTGATCATTCTGGAACCTGCTTTTTCTGATGCAGGAAATGATGCAGGAATATGTGAATACCAGGCCTATGATTTCTCACTGGCACTGACACCACCAACAGCTTCCAGTTATGATTCATTGAAATGGTCAGGAGGCCTGGGTACTTTTAGTGACGATCAAACTTTAATGCCCATATACACACTAGCTGTAGGTGAATTAGACACTGTTGTACTACAGCTCATAGCTTATGGAAAGCAACCTTGCGAGAATGACACTTCTACTATGGACCTGATTGTTTTTGATTCTCCTGAAGTGAATTTCACAACTACTCCTTCAGATTCAATCTGTGTTGACGAATCAATTGTTTTTAATGGCTCAAGTTCCACAACCATAAACTTATGGGAATGGAACTTCGACGATGGAAATAATACCACAGGACAAAATGCAACTCATGCTTTTGCCCAGGATGGCATATACAATGTAATGCTTATAGTCACAAATACTGATGGGTGCATGGATTCGATTTTCACACCTATAACTATCAACGAGAATCCTGTAGTAGACTTTACTATATTACCAAATGATACCATCTGTGCCGAAGAACAATTAACTTTCAATGGCTCTGCCACTACCAATGTCATTAACTGGGACTGGGATTTCGGTGATGGTAACTTTGCTGTCGGACAAAATCCAGTTCATACCTATATGGCTACAGGAACTTACCCTGTAACCTTAACTGTCCTGGATGAAAATTCCTGTACTTCAGATACTACCAAGAATGTACTCATATATGCATTGCCGATTGCCGATTTTTCAATTTCTCCAAACGATACATCCTGTGTGGGTGAAGTGATTAGCTTTGCAGGAAATGGCACAGCCGATATCATCGACTGGCAATGGGACTTCGGAGATGGAAACAACGGCAACGGACAAAATGTAACTCATACTTATACCTCAGGAGGCAACTATACAATCATGTTGTTCTATACCAACGGTAACGGTTGTATGGATACCTCTATCCATCAAAGAATTGTTATGGACCTTTCCAGTCTTGACTTTAATATTTCACAAAATCCTACCTGCCAGAATTATACTGTTACATTCAACGGAATTGGCAGTGCAAGTTTTAGCAGCTGGGATTGGAATTTTGGTGATGGAAGCACAGGTACAGGTCACGATGTAACACATATCTATATCGATTCGGGAACTTATATTGTAACATTAAATGTATGTTCTGAGCAAAGAGTTAAACAGATAATTGTAAATCCAACTTGTATTGCTGATGCAGGAAGTGATGAAGCAACCTGTGAAGATTTATTCTTTGACCTTTCTACAAGTATAGTACCTCCATCAGCTACTAACTTTTCTTCAATTACATGGTCAGGGGGAGCAGGAACATTCAACAACACAGGACTGGTAGCTCCAATTTATACTCCAGGAGCCAATGAGTTAGGCTATGTTACTCTCAGGATGATCGGGCATGGATTTGACCCTTGTGAAGATGATACTTCATATATGACACTTGACGTGATACCTGGTGCTTATGCAAATGCCGGAAGCGATGAGCAATCTTGTCAGGACCAACCTTTCAACCTTATTAATTCCAGTTCAATTCCATTTGCACTTAATCAAGCATATCAGTATTGGTCGCATAATGGAAATGGATCATTTGTAGATCCAAATATTGAAGTACCTGTGTACATTCCAGGTCCCGGAGAAACAGGCCAGATAACCCTTACAATGGTTGCAGCAAATATCCTCAACTGCGATTCCATTGATAATATGATCTTAACAATATATCCAACTTACCTCACTCAATTCGATACTACTATTTGCTGGGGTGACTCGGCATTTGCCCAGGGAAACTGGCATTATTCTTCAGGAACATTTTATGACACACTCACTTCAGTAAATTATTGTGACAGTGTAATGCAAACTAATCTGATTGTATTGCCAAAAATTGATATTGACTTTACCATAGGGCCACGCGATACAGCATGCATTGGTGAAGCAACAACATTCACTATGACAGGTTCTGCCAATCTTACAACCTGGCTTTGGGATCTGGGGGATGGAACCACCTCTACAGATCTTAATCCGGTTCATTATTATAATTCTCCAGGAACATACACTGTAAGCTTAACATATACTGATACTTTTGGATGTTCCGATTATACTTCACATAATGTATATGTTTACATCCCTCCTGATGTTACCTTTTCCTCCAGTGTCACATCAGCTTGTTTAAATTCATCTGTAACTTTCACAGGAAACAGCAATTCAACAATTGCATCATGGGATTGGGATTTTGGTGATGGCACAACCGGATCAGGACAGGTAACAGATCATATTTATTCATCCTACGGACAGTTCTATGTTACATTAACTGTTACAGATATACAGGGTTGTAACAATTATCTCATCAAAACAATTTATGTTGCTGCTCCCCCTAACGCTGATTTTGCTGATTATGTTATCCAGTGCGATACAATGCAGTTTATTGATATGTCAACAGCACCAGTAGGATATTATCTGGTCGAATGGTACTGGGACTTTGGCGACGGCGGAACTTCTGACCTGCAGGATCCATGGCATGTCTTTCCAAGTGGTGGTGTATTTGATGTTAAAATGGTAGTAACAGCAGATTCTATGGGTTATATATGCTACGACTCTATCACCCTGCCGGTAGTGGTCCCGGGGCTGC
>CAZDWF010000064.1:0-20613 GCA_964508895.1 uncultured Bacteroidales bacterium | reverse complement strand
ATTTATAGATTGATGAATTCACAAATGGTTCGTAAATATATTTATTGTATATTAATCATCTGAAATCACGTATGAAGCCAACAGACCGCCATAAGGTTAGTATTCTTTACAAAGCTGTTGAGGAGAAACAGATAATCTACATTAGCACAGAAGATGAAATGATCAAAGAAGTTATTTCTGAGAAATTTGAAATGACTCCGTGCAGCTCCCCATATGAAATGTATAAGGGAAATGAAAGTGACTGGATGATTCGTGGTAATGCATCATTAATACAAATTGGCAGCTAATTAATTCTATGATGAAAAATACCAGAATTTGGCCAGAAACCATAAATACATGCTTGCATAGTGTTTTTGAAGAGATCGTTGAAAAATTTCCTCATAAAACAGCCATACGTTTCGATGATAAAATACTAAGCTATTCTGAATTAAATAATTATGCAAATAACTTAGCTCATAAAATAATTGATCATATAGGGTATGAACCAGGAAATGTTGCCATACTGATAGAAAACAGTTCGGATCAAATAATTGCAATTCTGGCGATCCTGAAATCCGGAAAGGCATATGTTCCTCTGGATATTAACTTTCCTGCTGCCAGAAATAAAAACATTACAGATGATGCAAATTGTGAACTTATCATCAGCAATAGGAAATATCATCCGCATGCAAATGAATTGGTGCATGAAAACAAAATAATTCTAGCTGATGAGAACCTCTCTTTTTATCCTGGAGTGAATCCGGAAATATCTATCTCACCGGATACACTGGCGTTAATTCCTTATACATCAGGATCTACCGGAAAACCTAAAGGGGCAAAACATATTCATAAAAACCTTGTTCACATGGTTAAGAGGATTATGAATGATTGCCCTGTAGAAGCTGATGATGTATTTGCTTATTATCTATCCGTTGCTTTTTCAGCTCATGCTGTACCATTATTCATGGCTTTATTGAATGGGTGTACCCTGGTTGTTATGGATATAAAATCCAATAATTTTTCAGGATTTCTGGACCGACTTAAAAATGAAAAAGTAAATGTTATACTCATGATCCCATCCTTTATCAGGCATTTACTTGCAGTAATTGAAAACCTGAGATCCTTACAAAGCATAAAATACCTGATCGTTGCAGGAGAATCATTTTACCGTAGCGACTTTGAGAAGTTAAAAAAGGTTCTGAGTACAAAAGCTCAAATAATAAATGTTTATGGAAGCACGGAAGCTTATATTACCTGCTCATATAAAATGGATCACGATACTGTTCTAAAAGGAAATTATATTCCGGCAGGAAAAGCTGTCGATGGAATTGAAATTAAAATCATAGATGATAAAGGAAAGCCTGTTGCAGATGATACAACAGGAAAAATCCAAATAATTAGTAAATATATTACCACCGGGTACTGGAATGATGACCTGAATAAAAATACCATCAGAAGATCTGAAGATGATGATGAGACAATAACTTTTAATACTTCAGATATTGGTTTTAAAAGAGATGATGGATGCATTGTACTCGTTGGAAGAGAGGATAACTTTACTAAACTCAGAGGTTACAGGATAGACCTTTGTGAAATTGAAAATATTTTACTTGAAGATAATAACTTAAGAGAGGTTGCTTGTGTTGTCAGAAAAGATCCTGCAGGATCTGAAAAAATAATAGCTTATTTGGTGTCTGTAAATGATACAAAGCTTAACGTTAAATTTCTTAAAGATAAATTAATTCGACTGCTTCCTGATTATATGATCCCATCTTATTTTGTTGTTTTAAACGACCTGCCTAAGACTTCAACAGGAAAAAGAGATGTTAAAAATGTCCCTGATCCACCATGGGATAATATTCAGACAAAAAAGGATATTGTTACACCAAGAAATACTTTGGAAAAAGAGCTTGTAGATATATTTAAAGCATCTTTGAAAATAAAATCTATTGGTGTCAGAAACAATTTTGTGGAATCCGGTGCCGACTCATTAAGCCTGTTTGTAATCATCACTAAAATTGAAAAAAAGTATAATGTAAAATTAGATATTGATGCTATAGTCAAAGAACCAACCATAGAGTCAATTGCAAAGTTTATTGATGAAAATATTTAAGATCATTATGGGAATCATTTTAAAAAGAAAAAGAGTAAGAAAAGTTGTTGATTATTTTAATTCTGATAAAGGAGTTAAGCATATACCATACGGCATAGGAGTAAGATTGATTCACTGGTTCTGCTCTACAGATTTTTCCTTAAATGAGTTCTTTAAAAACAAAACACCTATCGTTAAGGAATTTCTCGCACACTTTCCCGGACAATATGATGAAAAGGAAACTATAATAAATTTTTTAAGATTGAATTTTCTACATGGATGGAAAGCCTCCTCATTCACAAATCTTCCTGATAGCAAATACTTTAAAAGGTTAAAACTAAAGGGTTATGATATTTTCCTGGATCATTACAACAAAAAAAAGGGTGTTGTATTATTGAATTCGCATTACGGTTTACCGGTAATATTGATTTCAATGTTTCCTGCGCTTAAATACGATGATTTTTATTCGATCATTGGAGAAAGATTTAAGGACTCAACCAAGTATAAGGGCCTAAAAGGTAACAGAAAACCCAAATTAATATCTTTCGGAAGAGGTGCACACAGTGAACTCTTCAAGCAATTGTATGAGTCTAAGGAAATCCTTGAAGCAGGAGGCATCTTACATATTTTAGGAGACGGCATGCACGGAATGTCTAATGTGAACATTGAATTCCTGGGAAAGATCAGGGGCTTCAGATCAAGCTTTGCTGAATTAGGAATACTGGCAGGATCTCCTATTATTCCGGTTTTTGCCGTTCCGGGGAAAAAGGGAACAATGCATGTTGAATTCCTGGAACCACTCAACCAGGGAAATGATACCATGGATCATCAGGTAAGAGTGCAACAGATTATTGAACAGTATTCTAAAATCCTGGAGGAAAAATGGAAAGAAAACCCAAGTTTCATTAGTGGTGGGTTTATGGAAATGTATAATAAGCAAATAACCATCAAAGAATAGATAGTTTTCTCTAAAGCTTGATAAACTTCCTGTTTATCATTGATTTATTCCCGAAGAATAGCTTTACAAAATATACTCCTTGTGAAAGTTCATGAAATGGTATATCGATGGTATTCATTCCGGGATATATATTTTCCCTGAAAAAAGTGATCTCTTTTCCTGTGATATCAAATACTGAAATCCTAACATTTCCCATTTCTCTAATATCAATATCAATCCTGGCATTACTTATAACAGGATTGGGAATCACATCGCTAATGTATTCTATATTATCAGGCAGTTGATCATTCAGCCCCATAACCACTTCATCCTCCATAACTACCAATGTCATATTATCAATAGAAGGATTTGAATTATTAAGTATGAAAGTAAGTGGATTCATTTTCTTTCCTACAATCTCACACAACAGTTTGTAGGTTCCGTCACCAAGCTGATCAAAGTTAAAATAACCCAGATCATTTGTGTAGGTTTTTGCTATGCATTCACTTGAACTGTTGAGAAGGAGCATTAATACACCAATGGCAGGAGAATTGTTATTCTCTTTAGTTTCCATAAAAACATTACCATTGATATATCCTGTTCCTGAATTATAAGAGCTCAATTCTATCAAATTAATATCAGCATTATAAATATTATTAGCCAGATGAATAGTAGGTGAGTCCTCCCAATGATAAGCATTTCCATAATATGTTGGGATATGATCATTAAAGAATGTTGAATTTACGGCAGGAGTGGCTACTACATAAAAATCTTCAGACTGAAGCGGGAAGAAGAAATAATATCCCAGGTAATCCACACTAACAGATGATTGGTGGGTAATATCTGATCCTTCAACTTTATATGCATGTGCACTTCCTTCATCCAGCTTATAGTATCCTGCAAAAACATTGCCGCCTAAAAGCATTTGCTCATCGATTACTGCAGAAACAGGTCCTGCAGGATCAGACTCACAATAAAAGCTTCCGAGAGTATCATTATATATGGCAGTAACTGTGTAATTATAAGTTCCCGGGTTTAAGCCAGTATCATAGAAAACAGTATCGTAATAAGGTGATGGATTAATTAAGATATCATCCTTATAAATATTGTATCCCGCAAGCACATAAACAGGTGGTTGGGGGGCTCCGGAAAGTTCTAACCCAAAGATTAATTCATTTTGCAGCATCCCGCCAATGGTAATATATCCAGGAACAATATCAGGCTGTGTAAAAAGTCCTCCTGCAATGTTTGATCCCCCAAGGATAGTGTGCACATCAGCAACAAAACCTGTTTCCAATCCTCCTGGAAGTTGGATCTGAACGAGTTCAGCTCCTGATCCGTCCTGTGAAAAACCCCATAGGTATGGACCTCCATCCGACCAGTTATCGTAAGCAAATCCATAATAGGAACTATAAGTGCCAACCGGAAATGAAGAAAGATTTGTTCCTGTAACACGATCAAATTCAATTATATCTGATGACCAGTCATTTGCATAGAAAGAATCATTGTCATCATTATATGCAATAGCACGCACTTTAGCCGGGGCGAGGATAGTCTCTGTAACTATCTGTGAATTAAAGTCCATCCCAAAAACCTGAGGAGATGCATTGGCTCCATAAAAATATCCTGTACCTGGAGCATAAGCCAGATCCCGTATTCCCATGACACCATCTATCATGAAATATCCAATATAGGTTCCATCTATATTATATTTATGAAAACCCGTGTCATTCCACATGGTAGAATATATAAATAATCCGTCGGACTCAACTCCGGCTTCTCCCAAACCAACAGCAACAGGAAAACTAAACTGTAGATCAAGCAAATCACGGTTAGTATTAAAATTAACTATTTCATTGCAAGTTGAAGATGAATCTTCATAAGGATTCGACTTCTCTCTTGGTTTTTCTGAAATTTTTAAAAAGCCACTAATTCCGGGTGAGTTCCAACTTAAAGTTACATCCTGGATATCTACACTGGCATTTAAATTTTGAGGAGGATTACATTGATGTTGTCCAACTATCCCTATTGACATTGAAAGAATTAGAAGAGTTATAACAATTTTTTTCATTTTTACTTTTTTTATTGATGCATATTTTAAAAGGGCAATGCAAAATACAAATGGTTGTATTATAGGTTGTAATACAAGCCAAGCCTTAATCCAACCGAAATAGTTTTATTCTTGCCATTACCTTCATAAATATTATCAAAGAAATAATGGAAAGAAGGACTTACCGATAAGTTCATCTTCCTGATAAAATGCCACCTGATGCATATACCAGCTGACACTTTGAAAAAGTCTTTTTTGCGTGAAACGTCATATGAATCGGAGTGGATGATCCGGGAGTTTTCATGATAAAGGTCAGGCATTCTCTCTTTCATCTTCATTTGTGTGAAATAGGTGATTCCTCCTTTCAATGTGAAAATAACATTTCTGTACCTGGCAATATCAAATCCAACAAGCAACGGAACCTGCAGGTAAGTGTAATTTTTTTCCAATGATGTTTGCCTGGAGTAAGGAATTGAATCATAAACATCTACCGTGGTCATAAAATACTGTACCTGGCCAGTAACAGGATCGACATGAACAGAATCAACATATTCATAACTGTTGACTAATTCCTGTGTCAGGTAATCATAATTATAATCAAGTTTATCTTTTGAATATGCCAGTCCAATGCCTGTTTCTATCATCCAGCGATTTCTCTTGAGGATAATTCCTAAACCTACACCAAACCAGTTTTTCAGGCTTGCCTTATCCGGTTCAAATGAATTCAGGAAATGTAGGTATTCGGTATTGAATCCCAATTGAATGTTAAAAACCGGACCGTGGAAATAGCAGTTTTGTCCATGATTTGCCCAGATCCTGGAAATATCTTCAGGGTATATTTCAACCTTACCGGCACCTGTGCCACTATTTAGTGGGCTTAAATGCATCTTGAGTTTTTCTAATGAAGTTCCAATCCTTTTTTCAGGTTTATCAATTACTTCAAATTTTATAGTAATATCTTCACCTTCCTTAATTTCCTCATCAACTACAACCTTCTCCACTTCTATCTCTTCACTAATTCTAAATTCTTCATCCTTAATTCTAATTCCTTCTCCATCCTTCTTTTTCTCCTCAAGCACAGTCAATATTTCCATTTTCTCACCTCCGGTATTATCCTGCACCGATCTGTTTCCTGAAAAATAAATGATCCCTGCACCACTTATCAACACTACAAGTAACGAAATGAGGATCATCCTGTTCATTCTTGAACTTAAGAAAGAGCCTTTGGCAACTTCTGATTCTATAGAACCCCATAAAGCAGCAGGTGCTTCATGTACAGGAAGTATTTCTGCAGTAACTGTAAGCATCATCGTTTCAATATTATCCCATACCGAAACAGGTGCTTTGTGGTCAGGCAGCTTGCTGATTGCTTTGAGTAGTATATGTCGGTTATGTTCCTGCATTATAATTCTTTCAAAATGTTTTTCAGATATTTTTTAGCATGAAACAACTGCGATTTTGATGTGCCTTCAGAAATATTCAGGATTTCTGCGACCTCTTTATGTTTATATCCTTCAACTTCGATCAGAAGAAATATCACCCTGTATCCGGGTGGCATTGACAGGATCGCTTTTTCAAGATGTTCTCCTTTCAATGGTTCTTCCCATGATACAAGCTTAATATTATCATGAAGTTCAGTAAAGTTCAATGATTTTTGCCTTTTCATTAGCTTTAATGAAGTATGAACAACAATGGTTTTTATCCAGGATCCCAAACTCGATTGAAATCTAAATTGTTTCAAGTCCCTGAACACCTGTATGAATGCCTCCTGTAGTGCATCACTTGCAAGGTTGTAGTCGTTAACAATTCTGTAAGCGGAAGAGTACATGGCATTACAATACCTCTCGTAAAGAGCCTTTTGAGCTTTACGATCATTATTCAGGCAGCCCTCAATGAGGTCATATTCCTTTTCATCCCGGGTATATAAAGCGTTTTGGGCGATAATGCGTATACTTTATATTCTTTCAACAAATGTACTAATATGTAGGTGCATTTTCTTGCTAAAAGGTTGCATGGTATAGGAAATTAATTTCTCGTAACGCGTGACGCGTGACGCGTGACGCGAAATTGAAGATGGATTATTTTTTAATGAATTTGGATGAATACTGACCTTCAGTAGTGATTATTTTAGCAATATAGGTGCCTGCCGGGAGTTTTGAGATGTTTATTTTCCAGGATGTGGGAGAAATATTGTATTCCAAGTTTAGGATCTGAAGGCCTTTGATGTTGAAGATTTCAATTTCCTGGATATGATCTTGTTCATTTGATAGTTTTAGACAAATTTCATCATTTGCAGGATTTGGGTATATTGAAAAATTATCATTGAAGAATTTAGTTTCCGGAGTATTTACCATTGTATTATATACGGCAACAAGCGAATAATCACCACATATCCAACCCTTGTTATCATTTAAGAAGAATATGTCACCTACAGATGCAGATCCAAATGATTGTTCATTGGACCATGTATGGCCTCCATCTACTGTATGATATATATAACGCATGTTTTTATACCAACCTTCATTTTCATTAATAAAATAAATATCTGAATAAAAGCCATAATTAAAGTTATAAACCTCATTCCAGTTTATTCCACCATCAGTTGTTTTAAATAACCTGTCTTCTTCTACGGTGGCATAACCAACGTTTCCATTAACAAATTGAATATTCGTGGGATGATAAAGATCAGGCTGGCTGCCTAAATAACTGTATGTCCAACTATTACCTCCTGATTCAGTTTTTAGTATAGCTTGTGATGAATAGTCAATTATCCAGCCTTTTTCTGCACTTATAAAGTGTAAGTCCACCAGGTTTCCACAATTCGGAATAGAAATATCAATCCAGAATTGTCCTCCGTCAATTGTTTTAAATAATAATCCTCCATAGCCTCCTAAAAAGCCTGTATTCTCATCAATGAATTGAAAATCCCACCAGTATTGTGTTGTATCCGGTGCATTTAAGACCGTCCAGTCTATCCCGTTAGACGTTTTAAACAATTGAAACGAATCGTTAATTACACAGCATAAATATTCCTCTAAATGCATTTTTATAATGTTTCCAAAATTCAAAGAAGTATCCCGGTACCAGTTGTATCCTCCATCATTAGTCCTGACAAGGAAACCATTATGCCAGCTTCCTGATAAACCAATTCCATTATATTCATCAAAAAAACCGATCTCAGAAATTCCATTCAGGCTTGTTCTTTTTAGATTATCCCAGTTGTATCCAAGATTTGTAGTCATGAAGACATCGCCAGAATAGGACACTGCTACACCTTTGGTGTTGTCAAATCCATGAAAGCGATTTATTGAGGTAGAGCCATTAAAATATCCTGAAGTAATCCAATTTTGTCCGCCATCGAAAGTAATAAATGATTTATAGCTTATCAAAATTCCTGTATCTGGATTAAAGAAATGAATATCATCATAAGTGTCATATCCCATGAAATGGTCAGACCAGGTGTATCCTCCATCTATAGATTTCATTAACATCCCATTTTTTCCACAAATCCAGATAGTACTTGAATCAATATATTCAACATCATAGATACCATCTGATGCATCAGGCGTTGTTTCTGTCCATGTTTCACCTCCATCATGAGTTATTTTAACTACGCCTCCACCAAAATCTATATCTCCAACTGCGATTCCATTATTTTCATCTATAAAACACAGTCTGTTGAAGTTCTTGTTACCAGTAACAATATTTGATATTTTCATCCAGGATTCACCTCCATCGATTGTTTTTAAAACAATCTGATATCTTCCAACGGCCCATCCTGTATCAGGGTTGATAAAGAATACATCGGTTAAACCACCTGTGACACCAGGGAATGGCTGCATAGTCCAATTTTGTCCACCAGTATTTGTATGATAAATATTGCTCCCCCCAACAGCCCATCCTTTCTCATTATTTACAAAATGAAGTGCACGAAATGATACATTAGGATTGCTATATTGGAAATCCCATGTATCTCCTCCATTATCAGTGTAAAGTATCAGACCTTCTGTGCCAACTACCCATCCGGTGTTCTCTGATATAAAATGAGCATCTTTCAAGTTGTTTAATGTAGGATAGGGATGTATCATCGTCCATTCATCCTGAGCATTTAAGAATATAGAAAGTGAAATGCAATAAAGCAATAATAGAACTTTTCTCATAGGATTTGGCTTACGTATTTCAGATGCTTAATATACAATAAATATATTTACGAACCATTTGTGAATTCATCAATCTATAAATCCCAAATTCCCATTACGCGTTACGCGTCTCGCGTCACCTTACTAACTCTGCATCAATTTATTCAATCCCTCCCTATCCATCACCTTCACTTCTTTCCTCTCCACTTCAATCAACCCTGCATTAGCCATTTCCCCCATTGCTCTTGCCAATGATGGTCGGGTTACTCCGAAAAGATTAGCAAGTGATTGCTGGGACCGGTTTAGTAAAACTTTATTCGAATCAGGATCAAGATTGTCAAGCAAGTATTGAGCTATCTTACCTTTAATGGTTTTAAATGACAGGAATTTAATCTTCATGGAAAGAAACTGTGCTCTGGATGAGATCATGTTTAAATAATTCTCCAGAAAATCAGAGTTCATCTGAAACATTTTGATAATCGAATTTCTGGGTATCCAAATCATTTTAACCTTCGTATTTGCAACAATATTTACCGGAAGCTTTCGTCTTTGTCCGAATAAAAATGCTGAGGCAACAGGGTTTGGAGCAAGAATATCCTCAATCTTGATTGTCTTTCCTGAAAAGTCAATCATCTCCCCTCTAACGCTTCCTTCTTTTACTATCAAAAGATCATTGCATTCATCGTCACTAAAAGCAATGATTTCTTCATTATTATATGATCTTTCCTGATAAAAAACATCAGAAAATAAGTCTGCAATTTCTTCTGGCTTAATCCCGTTGAACAAAGGATTGTCTTTCAGTTCTTCCATTATATGTCTATTTTAATATAAAAATAGCAAAATATTTATCATTTTGTAACATATGTTACATTTTATCAAAATAAAGAAGCATATTTTTGCTTTAAAATTAAAAATCATATAAATGAAAAGAGATATTATTCATATAGACGAAGACCTTTGTGATGGCTGTGGCGAATGTGTTCCAAACTGTCACGAAGGGGCATTGCAAATAATTGATGGAAAAGCAAGGCTGGTTAGTGATTTAATGTGTGACGGATTGGGTGCATGCATTGGACATTGTCCCCAGGGTGCCATTACTCTGGAAAACAGAGAAGCTGAAGCTTATGACGAAATTGCTGTAATTAAAGATATGATTCCAAAAGGTAAGAATACAATAATTGCTCATCTTACACATCTTAAGGAACATGGCGAAACAGGCTTTCTTCAACAGGGAGTTGGGTATCTTGAATCCGTAAGATCAGAATTACCTTTTGATCTGGATGAGGTAAAGAGGCAAGTGCATCATAGCCAGCAGGAAGAAGCTGCAAGTTGCAATGGAGGCTGTCCGGGATCATTACCAGTTGATCTTGCCGAAAGGATAGATCCAGATAAAACTGCAGTTGAAATGAATGCAAAAGTTCGTTCCGGCTTAACTCAATGGCCTGTTCAGATGCATCTGATAAATCCCATGGCCGGATATTTTCAGGGAGCTGATCTTTTATTTGCAGCTGATTGTGTTGCTTTCTCCAAAGGAGATTTTCATCAAACCGACCTTCCTGGAAGGAAACTCGTAATTGCTTGTCCTAAATTAGATTCAGGAATAGAAAGCTATATTGAAAAAGTTAAGGCATTAATTGAAGATGCAAAGATCAACACTATTACTGTTATGGTTATGGAAGTTCCTTGTTGTTCTGGTCTTTTGAAAATAGTAAAAATGGCTGCCGATAGTGCAAGTCGTAAAGTTCCTGTGAAAGTTCAGTTAATCAGTATCAAAGGAGATGTGTTGAATGAAGAGTGGATTTAATTAATAATGAACCAAAGCTGTCAAGTCAAAAAAATCAACCCTTAAAAATAATACAATGAATACAAACAAAATAATCCTTGAAAACGAAGTAGAGTATCAGAATGATACCATCGTTAGTAAACAATTGATCAAGTCACAGGCAGGGAATATTACTCTTTTCGCATTTAGCAAAGGAGAAGGGCTTAGTGAACATACTGCTCCTTTTGATGCATTTATTAGCATTCTGGATGGAAACGCTAAGGTTTTTATAGATAAAAAGGAATATGCTCTTGAGGCAGGAGAATCTATTATCATGCCTGCAAATATTCCACATGCACTTCAGGCAGAAGAGAAATTTAAGATGATGTTAGTAATGATACGAGGATAATGTAACTATCCCTGTCGGGGCAGGTATAATGAAAAAAATGAAGAAACGATTCTGGAAATTACTCAGGTGGCTGCATAAATGGCCATCACTGGTTTTGAGCATATTTTTTATACTCTGGCCATTATCGGGTATTATCCTGAATCACAGAGAGACTTTTTCATCTTTTGAAGTAGATAGAGATGATCTGCCCTCTGAATATCTTTATACTAAATGGAACAATGCCTCTGTAAAAGGAACATTTCAATATTCTCCTGACTCCATTTTCCTATATGGTGATGCTGGAATCTGGCTTTATACAGAATCTGATAATTCATTTACGCCATTTAACAATGGATTTGCCGATGGGGTGGATAACAGGAAAATTACCTGCCTGATCTGCAATGATAATAATGTTCTCTTTGCAGGAGGAAGAACCGGACTGTATTCCTGGAAGAGAAACCCACAGGAATGGAAAGAAATTGAAATTCCGGGTAATCATGAGAAAGTTGTTGATTTAGTTGAAAAAGATGGTTTTTTATTCTGCATGACCAGATCAAATATTTATAAAATAGATCCGGATGTGCCTGAAGAAATTAGCATAGTCAAAGTACTTGCAGCTGCAAATGAAGACTTGGGAAATACTTTATTCAAAGCCATTTGGGTAATTCATAGTGGTAAAATTTATGGCTTACCCGGTAAACTGATCGTTGATTTAATTGGATTGACTTTTGTATTTATGACTTTAACAGGATGGATATACTTTCTGTTTCCCAGGGTAATTAAAAGACGTAAAAAGCATGAAAAGAGATCTTACAGATTAGTAAAAATAAGTCGTTTCTCCGTTAAATGGCATAATAAAATTGGGATCTGGATTGTAGCATTTATGATAATGACTGTTCTTACAGGTATGTTCCTTCGACCTCCTCTACTGATATTAATTGCAAATGCAACGGTAGGCAAAATTCCTTATACAATACTTAACAGGGTTAATCCATGGTACGACAGATTCAGGGCGCTGGAATGGGATGAGGACATGCAAAAGTTCTTAATCGGGACTGTAAATGGTGTGTATCTGGTTGATAAACACTTTGCAACAAATCCTGTTAAACCAGCAGTACAACCTCCAATATCCGTTATGGGAATAAATGTTTTTGATAAGCTTGCTAATGGTAATTATCGAATAGGATCATTTTCAGGATTGTTTAGCTGGTCTCCACAGAAAGAGTTAGTATTGGATTATATAACAGGAAAACCTGCGGAATTACCTTCAGGACCTGCAATGCCCATTTCCAGGAATATGATTTCAGGATTTCATACTGATAAACAGGGCAATCAATTTTATTTCGACTATAACAAGGGAGTGGTTTCATTGGGGCATGATAAGAAGTTTATGAATATGCCTCAAGAGATTATGAATACACCTATGTCATTATGGAACCTGGCACTTGAGATGCATACGGCAAGACTTCTAAAAGTACTATTTGGACCTTTTTACATATTGTTTATTCCATTATTCGGATTGTTTACATTTTTCATCCTGCTAAGTGGAATATTTCTATGGCTTAAAAAGTATAAATGGAGATAAGAGTTCGTAGTTCATAGTTCGTAGTTCATAGTTCGTAGTTCGTAGTAAATCCTATCAGGTTTTATATTTCTTGCAGATATTATTTATCTTTCAGTATTATAGTCTAAATTAGCATTATAAACTTATTCTCAATCAATGCTAACAATAGGCATAGCAGGTGGTAGTGGTTCAGGAAAAACAACAGTGGTAGAAGCACTGCTCAGGGCTTTTCCTGAAAATGAAGTATCCGTTATTTCCCAGGATGCTTATTACTGGAACAACAGCCATCTTCCTGCTGAAGAGAAAAAAATGATCAACTTTGATAGTCCTGATTCCATAGAATGGCCTCTGCTATTAAAGCATATTGACCTCCTGAAAAATAGCAAAGCTATTGAAATGCCGGTTTATGATTATGCAACTTGCACACGGCAGCCCTATACAAAAAAGCTTGTTTGTGCAAACATACTGATTGTTGAAGGAATTTTGATTTATACTAATCAGGAATTGATGAACAGACTTGATATAAAAGTATTTGTGGATGTTGATTCAAATAACAGATTGGAGCGTAAGATACAAAGAGATGTAAAACAAAGAGGCCGGACTCCCCAGGAAGCGAAAAAGCACTTTTATGATTTTGTGGAGCCCATGCATAATGAACTTATTGTACCATCGAAGAAATACGCTGATTTTATTATTCCTAAAGGAGGGAAGAATGAGGAGGCAATTGGGCGGTTGATAGATATTATAGTGAAGATGAGAAATGAAGGATGAAGGATCTGGTACAAAAGTTAACTAATTGCACCCATTATTAATTATTAATTCTAAAAAACAGAGTATCCCAACTCCACAAGTGTTATCAATAACACGCTCCAGAGTATATTTCCGATAATGGTCCAGAGTAAAAGCTTCTTAAGATTGATTACCATAGTTATACTTATGGCCATTCCCAATGAAGGACCGAATAGGCCTGGCATTAAAAGTCCAAGACCGATAAGTCCTCGTTTATCCATTATCCTTAACATTTTGGCACGTGATCTTGAAATCAGCTTCTTTGAGGTCTTGCGATTTAGTATCCTGATTATATATTTACCCAGATAATATACTGCAGTCACACCTATCGTTGATCCGATAATATTGGTAGTACAAATTATCCATGGATCGAATCCAAAAGCCAGACCATAAGGAATTGCTATCCACAATCCAAAAGCCCCAATACAAATCAGGAGCAATATATGATACCAATCCAATTCCATTAGTTAAAAATGTTAGACGAAGATAGCTTAAAAGAGTATTGCTATTTTGAATTATTATTTCTTGTCTTCACAAAATTCTGTTAACACCCCAAAAGTAGATTTCGGATGCAGGAATGCAATATCCAGACCTTCAGCACCTTTCCTGGGTTTCTTATCAATGAGCTTAACCCCTTTTCCTTCTGCTTCCATTAAGCAATTTTCCAGGCCATTAACAGCAAAAGCAATATGATGTAATCCCTGTCCCCTTTTCTCGATATGCTTTCCAATGGGTCCTTCAGGATCTGTAGATTCAAGAAGCTCCAGTTTGATTTGCCCGATCATGAAAAAGGCTGTCTTTACTTTCTGATCTTTCACCTCTTCTATTGCATAACATTTGAGTCCTAATACATCCTCATAGTAAGGAATTGCTTCTTCCAGACTCTTAACTGCAATTCCTATATGCTCTATATGTGATAAGTTCATGATGAAATATTTTTAAGTAAAATTATTCAGTCGCAAGTCGCAAGTGGCCAGTCGCCAGTTGCTAAAAGCTAAACACTTAGTAAAAAGCATTAATTCCTGTAATATCATTGCCAGTAATCAGCAAGTGCACATCATGCGTCCCCTCATAAGTTATAACAGATTCAAGGTTCATCATATGTCTCATAATGGGAAAATCTCCTGTAATACCCATGGCACCAAGTATTTGTCTTGATTCCCTGGCAACCTCCAGAGCCATATTCACATTATTTCTTTTAGCCATGGAAATGTGTTGTGGTCTGGCTTTGCCTTCTATTTGCAATTGTCCCATGCGAAAGGCAAGGAGTTGAGCCTTTGTAATTTCCGTAATCATTTCTGCCAGTTTCTTTTGGGTTAGCTGAAATCCTGCAATAGCTTTTCCAAATTGTTTCCTTTCAAGGGCATATCGAAGGGCTGTATCGTAGCAATCCATGGCTGCACCGATGGCTCCCCATGCGATCCCATACCGGGCTGAATTCAGGCATTTCAGTGGCCCTTTCAATCCTGAAACATCAGGAAAGATGTTTTCTTTTGGGATCTTTACATCATCGAAAACCAGTTCACCGGTTACCGAAGCACGTAGCGACCATTTTCCCATGGTTTCAGGAGCAGTGAATCCGGGCATTCCTTTTTCAACTATCATTCCTTTTACAATTCCCTTTTCATCTTTCGCCCATACAATGGCAATATCAGCAATGGTAGAATTGGTGATCCACATCTTTGCACCATTGAGCAGGAAATGATCTCCTTTATCTTCGATCTTTGTCTCCATGCTTCCCGGATCAGAACCGTGGTTTGGCTCGGTAAGTCCGAAAGCACCAATTATCTTTCCACTTGCCAGTTCGGGCAGGTATCTCATCTTCTGCTCTTCAGAACCAAAATGAAAGATAGGATACATTACCAGGGATGACTGCACCGAAGCAGTGGAACGGATCGCTGAATCTCCCCTTTCCAGCTCCTGCATGATCACTCCATAGGCCATGTAGTCCATTCCGGCACCGCCATATTTCTCAGGAATAAAGGGACCAAAGGCACCGAGTTCTCCCAGTCCTTTTATCCAATCCAAATGGAATTCATGATTCTGTGCAGCATCATCGATAATCGGCTTTACTTCACGATCAACCCAGTCGCGGATTGCGGAGCGGATGATCTTGTATTCGTCGTTTAGGAGATCATCGAGGAGAAAATAATCAGGAGGGGAGTATGGTGTTTTCATTTTTGTACTTATTTGAAAAGCAAAGGTAGGAAAAGAATAAAATAATGAATAATGAATAACGAAAACTGAATTCAGAAAGAGGTTCTCACAGTCCCGATAGCTATCGGGATTCACTGATTACAAAACAGATGATCACGGATAATATTATTCTGTGGAAATCTGAGGTACATCTGTGTAAATCTGTGAGAAACAATTCTAAATTTTTAATTCTTCTTCCTAAACAGGCTCTTCTGCATAAATATCAACATAAACACACCAACTGTAATAGAGGAATCCGCCAGGTTAAAAACCGGTCTGAAGAAAATAAAATGATCTCCTCCCACAAAGGGTATCCAGGATGGGAAGTTGCCTTCTATCAAAGGAAAGTAAAGCATATCAACAACTTTACCATAGAGGAAAGGTGCATAACCACCTCCTTCAGGCATAAATGCTGCGATGCTATGGTATGAGCTGGCGCTGAAAAGCAAACCATAAAATGCACTGTCGAGGATATTACCCAATGCTCCGGCAAGTATTAATGATAAACTGATGATAAGCCATTTGTTGGTTTTTTTCCGGACAAGGCTATGGATGTAATATCCTATAGCCACTACAGCGATGATCCGGAAAATGCTCAGTATCAATTTACCTGTTGAACCACCAAGGCTCATGCCAAAGGCCATACCTTCATTTTCTGTGAAATGTATAATGAACCAGTCTCCAAACACATGATATTCCTGGCCTATATACATATGAGTTTTGATCCAGATCTTTACGATCTGGTCAAGGATAAGAATCAGAAAGATAATTATAAAAGCTTTTTTCATGTGATAATAATATCTTTTATAGGTCACATGGAATATCCATATGATTTTCTGTAAGGCTTATATGAAGATTGTACGTTGGATATTTCACAACAGGATAAGTTCTTCTTGTCTTTTTATTGTTTATTATTTACCCTGTTGTAATTTAGCATCTATGCAAAGTGTAGCATGAGGTACAGAACGCAAACGCTCTTTAGTGATCAATTTACCGGTGGCACGGCAAATACCGTAAGATTTATTCTCAATCCTGATCAATGCATTCTCTAAATTCTGAATAAACTTACTTATACGTGCAGCCAGGCGGCTGTTTTCTTCTTTCGACATAACCTGATAGCCTTCTTCCAGAACCTTAAAGGTTGGAGAGGTATCGTCAGTGCCATGCTCATCGGCATTAGTAAATGCGTCAGTAAGCATCTTTAGGTCTCTTCTGGCCTTTTCAAGCTTTTGCTCAATCAGTTGCTTGAATTCCTCCAGTTCCTCATCCGAATATCTGTTCTTCAGATGTTCCCCTTTATTTGTTTCCTTTTTTTCCATTGCTGTAGTATTTGTTTGTACTAAATCTTATTAACGGAAACAGTTGTAACAACCTCATCAGATAACTCAATTTCCTGTTTATCGTCGTTGCCGTTAATGTCTACTATATCGAGAGTTTCAGCCAGCGTTTCTGAACAAATATATGAAAAATTGTTCTTAATTGCTATTGTTAATTCATCAGTGGCTTCAACTTTTATTTTGATCTTATCTGTAACCTCAAATCCTTTATCTTTTCTAATGTTCTGTATCCTGTTTACAAAGTCCCTGGCAAGTCCTTCTTCCATTAATTCCTTTGTGAGTGTAACATCCAGAGCCACAGTAAGATTCCCTAGATTTGCAATCAGCCATCCTGGAATATCCTGTGTTATAATGTCAACATCATCAAGTAAAATCTCAACTACAACCCCATCAATATTAAGATCATACTTTTCTTCATTTTCCAGGATGTTGATTTCATCCTGAGAGAACTTATTGATAGCAGCTGCTATTTGCTTCATCAGCTTTCCGTATTTAGGACCCAGCTTTTTGAAGTTAGGTTTGATCTTTTTAACCAGTATGCCTGCAGTATCTACCAGGTATTCCAATTCTTTCACATTAGTTTCTGAAAGGATCAGGTCTTCAACATCTTCTATATGTTTTCTGAATTTCTTATCCAGGATAGGGATCATGATCTTGTTCAATGGCTGCCTAACCCTGATATTCGATTTCTTCCTGAGTGATAATACCATGGAAGAAAACTTCTGAGCCAGTTCCATTCTTTCTTCCAGGTCTTTATCGATCTTCTTTCCATCATATTCCGGAAAATCAGCAAGGTGAACGGATACGGTTTTCTCTTTTTCTGAAACATTATTCAGATCGGTAAAAATCCTGTCGCTGAAGAATGGTGCTAATGGAGCCATCAGTTTTGATAAGCTAAGCAGGCAGGTATAAAGTGTCTGATATGCGGAGATCTTATCATCAGTATAATCACCTTTCCAGAATCTTCTCCTGCATAATCTCACATACCAGTTGCTGAGATGCTCATCAACGAACTCAGCAATTGCTCTTCCTGCTTTTGTGGGTTCATAATCATTATAGCTTTCATCCACAAATTTGATGAGAGAATTCAGTTCAGATAAGATCCAGCGGTCAATCTCCGGCTTTTTACTGAATTCAATCTCTTCCTCCTGATATTTAAAATTATCAATATTTGCATAGAGTGCAAAGAAGGAATAGGTATTATAAAGTGTACCAAAAAGTTTACGTACCACTTCCTGTATTCCATCCAGGTCGAACTTAAGATTATCCCATGGCTGCGCATTGGTAAGCATATACCAGCGTGTGGCGTCCGGACCGAATTTCTCAATGGTTTCGAACGGGTTTACTGCATTGCCAAGGCGTTTCGACATTTTGTTTCCGTTCTTATCAAGAACCAGCCCGTTGGAAACGCATGTTTTGTAAGAAACATCATCGAATAACATCACTGCAATTGCATGCAGAGTGAAGAACCATCCTCGTGTTTGGTCAACACCTTCTGCAATGAAATCTGCAGGGAAAGAAGAATCAAATTTCTCTTTATTCTCAAATGGATAATGGAACTGTGCATAAGGCATAGAGCCACTGTCGAACCAAACATCAATAAGATCTAATTCCCTTTTCATTTGCTTTCCTGAAGGAGATACAAGAATGATATTGTCAACATAAGGCCTGTGGAGATCAAAGGTTTCGTAATTTTCCTTCGACATGTTTTCAGCATCAAAATCCTTCATAGGATTGTCTCTCATAAAACCAGCATCGACAGACTTTTCAATTTCTTCTTTAAGCTGTTTAGCGGAACCAATGCAAATAGATTCTTCCTTATCTTCTGTCATCCATATTGGAAGAGGTGTACCCCAGTATCTGGACCTGGAAAGGTTCCAGTCGACGAGGTTTTCGAGCCAGTTGCCAAATCTACCAACACCAGTAGTAGGAGGTTTCCAGTTGATGGCATTATTGAGCTCAAGCATTCTTTCCTTATAAGCTGTTGTTTTGATGAACCAGCTATCCAGCGGATAATACAGGATAGACTTGTCTGTACGCCAGCAATGTGGATAAGAGTGCTCGTATTTCTCAGTCTTAAAAGCTTTGTTTTCCTTTTTAAGTTTTACTACTATGTCAATATCTACTGTTTCTCCAGGATTTGCAGGATCAAAATCAGGCATATATTCATTCTTCACAAACCTTCCTGCAAACTCACCCATAGCCTTAACAAAACGGCCGTTTTTGTCAACCATGGTAAGAGAGCCAATACCATTTTCTCTTCCAACTTTAAAGTCATCAGCACCAAAGCTGGGAGCAATGTGGACTATTCCGGTACCGTCTTCTGTGGTAACGAAATCACCAAGAACAACCCTGAATGCATCTCCATCATCAGGCTGAGCGTAAGGTAAAAGCTGTTCGTAACGAATACCTTTTAAGTTTTTGCCTTTGAACTCAGCAGCTACCTCAAAAGGAATATTTTTTTGTCCTTCTTCGTATTCTTCAAGTTTCAACTCCTGATTTTTATCAGGAAAGTATTTGTTTAAAAGATCTTTAGCCAGGATAACAGAGATAGGTTTATGTGTATAAGGATTGAATGTTTTTACCTTCACATAGTCTATTTTCTTACCAACAGCCAAGGCAGTGTTTGAAGGAAGTGTCCATGGTGTGGTTGTCCATGCCAGGAAGAAAACATCAGCGTGTTCATCTTGAAAAAGGAATTCACATTCATCATTTTTAAGCACTTTGAACTGAGCCACAACAGTAGAATCCTTTACATCCTTGTAGCATCCTGGCAGATTAAGCTCATGTGAGCTAAGTCCAGTACCTGCGGCAGGAGAATAAGGTTGAATACTATATCCTTTATAGAGCAAACCCTTTTCAAATAGTTTGCTCAGGAGGTACCAGACGGTTTCAATATATTTATTATCAAACGTGATGTAGGGATCTTCAAGGTTAACCCAGTATCCCATTTCTATGGTAAGGTCATCCCAGAGGTCTTTGAACTTCATAACCTCTTTACGGCAAGCCTTGTTGTATTCTTCAACGGTGATCTTCTTCCCAATATCTTCTTTGGTGATACCCAGCGTTTTCTCAACCTGTATTTCCACAGGAAGCCCGTGTGTATCCCAGCCGGCTTTTCTCTCTACATAATAGCCCTTCATGGTTTTATACCTGCAGAAAATATCCTTAATAGCCCTTGCCATAACATGGTGTATTCCAGGCTTCCCATTTGCTGATGGTGGTCCTTCATAAAAAACATAAGGATCGTGACCTTTTGTTTTTTTCAGGCTTTTATCAAAGACATCATTTTCGTGCCAGAACTGCCCCACTTCCCTTCCAATTAGGGTAAGATTTAGCTTTTTATATTCCTTGTATTTATTTTCCATTTAATAATGACT
>CAZDWF010000063.1:4610-20921 GCA_964508895.1 uncultured Bacteroidales bacterium | reverse complement strand
ACTGGCAGAAGTCGCTGGGTTGCCTTTGGCTGCATAACCTAAATACGTGACCGTTGCGCTGGCTTCTTCAACTATATCAGCTTTTGCAAGTATCAGCTCCAGGGCTGTAGGAAAATTGAATTTTATTGACATCCTTATTTAGTTTTTATGTAGCTGTAGATCTTGATCACTGCTATAGCTAACAACAATACTGCTACGATTAATTCCAGTTTATTCATTTGTTTTTTTTTTCGTCTAAGACCTCCAGGCCCTGAGTTATTATTATGGTATTCAACTTATAAGAATAGTTAGGATCCGTGGCATATCCGGCAGCTTGTATAGCTTTGCTTTGTGAAAATGGGCTCCTGGTATCTTGCACATCTTTATAAATGTCGTTTTGAGTTAACAATCTCACCACATCGGCAAATGAAGCTTTTGGATCATTATATGTTCTGAATGACTGTTTAACATCTGAAAATCCACCAGAGGTATACTCCGATGTATCAATCAAAACAGTAGGACCCCTCCAGCTCACTCCATCCTTTATCCCAAAAAAGTTATTGTATTTTCGGGCCAGAATGCTTTCTCCATTGTTAGTTTCAAGAATTGCCATTGCCAGGATCACTGATGGAAAAAGGCCTGTATCTGCCGTAGCAGCTATGGCCATGTTTTTATACTTTTCTATGAATTCCTTGCGTGTCATACCAGTTGAATTCCTTGGGTTAATAAATAGCTTGTAATTGCATTCATATCGGATATAACATAAGCCTGGTATACAAGCTCATTTACTTCGTTCAAGTGCATCAGTGTGTAATTATCGTTCCAGTTATGGTTTTTAACCCCTGCGTATGTATTACCACCGAAAATTCCATCAAGCTCCAGATCTATTCCATCTTTAATATTCAGGTATGCTTGCAGTATTAATACCTCCCTGCCAAATGATCCATGCTTTAATGGAAAGCCAGCACTTGGTAAATCAACAATTTCAACATCCGGAGTATATACCGTCATGCCTCCCCCACCTGAGGATCCCTTCTTACTATTATTCGTCTCTAATGCCTGTGATTTTTTAGGGCGAAAAATAAAATAGAATGCCAGGGCTATCACCGCCAGCACTCCAGAAATATATAAGAGTTTCTTTTTCATCTCATTTACCTTTTACAAATAAAAAATAAGCAACGATCATTAAAACCAAAACAATAACCACAACTTGAAGCAAGAGCCTGTTCATCATTTTGATTACTGAGACTTCAAGAGTTTGAGCTGCCTGGTCTACATCCTCATCCTTTAAGCCAACCTCTAGATTAAAGTTGGCTTGTTTAAGGCCCTGGGTAATTTTCTCAAAAAAATCCATTGCTTTATTTATTTTGGTTTATAACTTAAATCTGATTCCCTTTAAGGATAATATTTCATTAATCCGATCTATCTCAATGCGTGTCATTTCCTGGTAAATAGTCTCGGGTAAATTCAGCGACATTGGTATATAGTTGCCCCAGTACTGGCGTTTACCGTATGTGACTATAAGCTGGGCCAGATCTGAATCGTTTTGCATCTGATCAAAGATGCTGTAAACTGCATCTTCATCGGTTCCAAAATCCTCAAAGGCAACCTCCAGCTTATCGCAAAAAATAGCATATTGAGATAATTCATAAGAAAGTTCATATTCAATGATTTGCTTTTGTGCTTCATCTGTGGTGCTTTCCTGTGGATCCTTTTTTGTCCACTTCCTTATGAAATAAACCACCAATACCACAATAAGGATCCCCAGGATAATTTTAACCAGGCTGGCCTTTGATGGTGTTGGAATATGTATCTTCTTATAGTTCATTGTCAGGTTCTTTTGATTGTAAATTCAGCTTCTAGAATTAATCGCTCTTGTAAGGTCATGCTTTCGTCTAATCGAGCGCGCTCCTTAACTGCAGCGTACCACCCTGGATCGGCCTTTATTTGCTCAACGATATCAGTAATTTCTTCCGGATATGTTTTTGTTGCTTTGGAATCATCATAATCTGGCTTTTTTTTCAAGAGGAAATATGCTATAAACCCAGCGGATACCACTAATAGAATAAGAATTAATATGATTTTATTTTTTTTCATTTTTTTGCTTTACGGATTAACAAAACCACAATGATAATTACAACTATTATCAAAACCCCAACAACAATATTTATAGTTGTCTTTTGGATGTTAATTGCAGCTTCACTTTCAAAGTTTTCATTCAATATCAAGCGATCAACAAGGGATCCCATGCCCTGCAATCGTTGCTTTTCAAGCATATCCTGTTGATGCTTACGGGCCTCTCTCTCCCGATCTTTTACCCACTCTTTATCCTTTTTATCTTTATCTGTCTTGTAGAACACCTGAGCTGCAACGCCTAAAAGATTTACCACAGCTGCCACCCAATCGCTTTCATGTTTTCCCTTTTTAATATTCTCCTGAACATACTTTTGCGTTTCAGGATGATTAAAAAAACATTCAACTTCCAGCATATCAAGAGTGCCTGCAGCATATCCCCTTTCTTCCAGGATCAGCCTGTAAGCATATTGATTAGCCAGGTATTCGTCATCTGTTTGCATTACATAATGTCCTTGTTCATGCTTTAGGATGAAATCCTGGTATTTTTCAGGTAAGCCAGGAAAGATCTGGCTATTTAAAGCCAGATCTCCGGTTATCCTGTTAATCCTTGCAGCTACAAGGCCAAGATCGTCAGTATATGTAACTGAGGCAAAATTCATTAATCACTAATATAATTATTGCGTCTAGCAAATTCATTTAGCTTTATGGCTGGGTTAGCGGTTTCTGAATAACCTCCTTCATCATTTCCACTACCGCCTCCATGCTTAACCTTGATAGATACAGTTCTCGGATCTATATCTGTAGGAAGAATTGGTATCGGTTTTGGTGGAGTTGGACTTGTTGTAGTGCTTTTTGTTGTATTGGTGTTAAAGGAATCTTTTAGATCCTGAAACTCTTTTTTCTGCTTGCGTGTATAGAGAATATACCCCAGCCCGAAAACTGCTACCAAGCCGATAAGCACGTAAGAAATATTTATTTTTTTCATAATAATAGTTTAAGCTAATCCATACTTCTTTTTTACTGTCCACTCTGCTTCTATTCGAATTTGAGTTAAGAGATCATTTTCCTGTGCCCTGGCCTTTTCGGCAATTGCTTTTAGCCATTCTTTTCCATCAGGAGGATCTCCTGAGAGCCAGTTAACCAGGTTGTCAATTTCCTGTTGAACTTCATCAGGGTTTGGGCCTTGTTTTTTCTTAAAAAACAAAAAGTAAGATCCAACTATAAGTAAGAGGATCCCCAGGCCAATCAATGAGTATTTTAATGTCTTGTTCATAGTAGTATTATTTAAGAATTATAAAAATTGCCAGTGCAAGTAAGATAATAACAGCTATAATAATTATCCAGACTGTCGTATTTGATTTTTTCTCTATTCCGCTTTCCTGCAAGTCCTCAGGTGTTAAAACTGTTGAGGATCCTCCACCAGTACTGCCCCCTCCCCCTGTATTGGATTGATTTTGAGATTCTCTTAACCTCCTAGAAAATTCCACCCTTGATATTAGCATTACTTCTTTTTCTTAATTAGAAAATATCCGATTACTATCACTGCAATGATGATTAACCAAGTATTCACACCCATTGTTTTTTGAGGAAGAATGCCTGTTGGAAGAATCCCATTAACACCTTGTCCAATCGTTTTTTCAATTACGCTTCCTTTAAGATCTTCTATAAGCTCATTGCTCTTTTGTCCTTTGTTTGGATCTACATCATTAACAAAAGGCCCCGGCCCAGGAAGTGGCGTTGGTGTTGGATAAGTCAGTGGTGATTGTTGGAGTGGTTTATTTTCGCTCATCTGTATGTTATTTTGAAGATTTTGGTTAAGCTTATCAGTAAAATCAAAGCAGTGCTTTTTAAAACTATTGCCAGGACTTGATATAGTCTTTATTGAAGATCTTATATTTTTTCTGGCATCGTTCATCGTGTCAATTATTTTCTCAATACTACAATCAGGACTACAGTTAAAATCAATAATATAGCCCCACCTATAAGGTATGTGTTAGTATTGTTTTTGGTGGCCTGAATAGGATATGGAACCGGCTGGATCAATGGATCTTGTCCGGATGAATAACTTTGACCAGTATTACCTGTTTTTTTAGTAAACTTTGAGTATATGTTTGCGGCCTGGTCACCATAATTCATAATATTATCCATAAAATCCCAGAAGTTACCCCCACCAGAATCTACATCTTGGCTTTGAGTAGTTTCAGTTTGGTTTTGAGTAGTTTCAGTCATCCACTGCATTGTTGATACCATATTGGGATCCCAATTTGAAAAAGCAGGATCCGACTGAAATATCTTAACAAGCTTCTCCTGGAATGTCATCCCAAAAGTGTTGTAAGTATTTTCCAGTACCTCAGGGCTGGGATCTTCAAAGATGCGAAACTGACGAAGCAACAATACTACGTTGCTACGATGTTTTTCGATCAGTTGTATGAGTTTATTTCGTGTTGTCATTTATCCTTGGTTTAAAAAAAGCCCCGCCCTAGTTATTGTGTCAGGCCGGGGCTTAAGTGTCTGCTGTATATCAGTCTATTAATTATCCAGGGTACTAATTAAAGTTAAAGGTGAATGTCACTGTACGTCCTGCGCGGATAGTAGTATACATGTAGATACTTGCATCCAGTACCAAAGGATCTACATTACTGAATGGAATATCAACCTTGGTGGTAATGTTCTGATAGCGGTCAAGATATTCAGAAACATTCAAACCGAATTCTGAGGTTGACTTCAACATAAGGTCTATTGAGCCCACATAAATAGATTCGTCAAACTGTTCCACATTGTCGGAGGCAATAGTAATCTTATTACATGCCTGAGGGAAGTATCTGATCTGCTGTTTCCACTGGCGGATTTTCTTATCTGATACTCCAGCTGTTCCGGTCACACTGGTTCCAATGGTTCCATCATCCAAAACCATACCGGTAGGCAAACCGTAGTTTGTCAATGGAAGGATCTCGGTGAATTTAGGATCAATGTCTGAGACAGCAAATGGATCGGCTCCGGCCTGAGTAACATCATAATCAACACAGTCGAAAAATGCATTCAGAATATACACAACCGTATCGGATCCGGAGGCGTTTGCAATAGAAAATGAGAATTTTCTGCCGAGCGCGCTTTGAAGTTTTTTAATGTTCATCTTATATAGAATTTATTGGTTTACTAATAAAAAGTGTTTTGATAATCAAGGGCATCCACCCTCAGCTGATCTTCAAAGTCTACCCCATTGGCAAAAGCTCGCTCCCTGGTTCTTTGGTTTAGCACATGATTTTCTACAATCATTCGCTTAACTTCTTCAAGTGTCATAGTGGCTTTAGCCTTGCCAAACGTCATGATTTTTGTTGCCAGTGACCTGTTAAACAGGTACAGGATTGCAAAAAGGATCAAGGCGTATATGAGAAGCTTTGGAATTTTCATCAGGCTGTGGGTTCAGGTGGTAATTGTTTTTTTCTTTTCATAAAGCCCAGAAGTGGAGCTCTGTTGGAACCAAGGTATTGGTTCAGAAAAAGAATAAGGACCATCAGACCTACAAATATGATAATGTAGGATTGGCCTTTGGTGGATTTCAATAATTTTATTAAACTCATTTCGATTAAAATTTTATGATTGATTTTTCATGTGATAAAATTATATTCACTGAAAAGCTTATTGAGTGCTTTTAGCAAGGTTTGTAGAGATTTGCACGGATAAAGTTTGGTTTGATTGGATGGACTCAAAAAAAAGGCTGGATCCCTGAGGTGAGATCCAGCCAACTGAAAAACTATGAAAACATAAGAAATGAAAAAAAATTATTACTGCTTAAAAATGTCGTGAACCATCTTATCCTGAGCATTATATATAAGAATAAATGGCTTTTTGTCACTGGGTTTCTGTAATAAAAATCGATGTTTTTCTCCTTTGACCATGGCCGTACCAGTGGATCCATCCGGTTTGTTCCAAATATCCTTCCCTAAGCACTCGGTAAACGAATTGCTATCGGTCAACCCCAGTACCCTATCCTTTGTAGGAATGTTGGTTTTGCCTGGGGTTCCTTTTGATTTCTCTTCTTTCTCTTCGCTTTTTTTGTCAGCCTGTGGTTTTCCTTGGTTTTCCTGGGTTTTCTCTTGGATTTCATTGAGTTGTGCTCCTAATTCATCATTAAGTTTTTCTTCGAACCTTTTGGCTTTTATAGCTTGATCCAGTGCTTTCTTTAACCTGGAGTTTTCAGCCCTTAGGCTTGAAATGTTTGTTTTTTTTGTTGTCATGATAATGATATATTTAATGAATAATTAATCTGTTTCACTGGGATCAAATCCAATTTTCTCATACAGATATCGTATCTGAATTGGCATCAATAATTTTTGTTGCTTTTTATACCCGGTTTCCTTTAAAGCCTCATACCATTGTACATTTAACATCCTGCGTAATGTACTCTGGGTTATTCCGATCCGCTGGGCAATTATGTATTTATATTCAGGCTTTATCTGGCACATATTGTTGTTAGTTTTCTAAATCAATAACCTGGTAATGGTGCGGATTGTCTTTGGCTTTTTTATTAACCTGGAGTTGAGTCTGAAGCATCCTGTTATAATCCTGAATGACTTTCTTTCTGGAATCAATATTATCATGGGTCTTAAAAAGGATGATCTGGGATGCAAAAGTGAAAAACTTAGGTGGAATCTCTGTAAACCCATGGCCCATGGCAATGATATCCAGGTTATAATGGCGTCTTCTGGCAAGCACAGTTTGGACGCTCTTGTCCGTAAAAGCATCCAGGTAAGATTTACAATCATCGAATATTAAAAGGCCATTATGAAAGTAAGTTGAGATATCTTTTAAACATCCATCATAATATATCAATCTACGTGCCCCTGTATACCAACTCATTCTATCAGGCCATTTGTATGAGACCTCAGGCAAACGATCCCAGCCTTGCTCCATATCATCCGGGAGAATAACCAGTGCCCTGCCGCCAGGTTTTTTTAGCTTCTCCAAAAGGAACTTTTTCGCAATGGTTGATTTACCGGTTCCAATAAAACCGATAACTATAACAAACATATTTATCCGCTGAACATCACCCATGGCATCATGATTTATTCAACTCATCTTTTTTGCTCTGGAGCTGATCTATTTGATGTTTCAGGTCCTCCTGTGACTTTTTCATTTCCTCCATCTCCTGCTTTAAAATGTTATACTTGCGATCATTCATCGCTTTAATGGATCTAGGCAAATAAGTTGTAAGGTTTAACATACCCAGTTTAAACCAGGGATTGACAGAAAAGGAATATTCTTCAGCTACTTCGGCCCAGGCATCCGAGAGATCATTCAGCTCTCCAGGGGATGCTTTATAAGGATCCGTTTCATCGGCTTTGGCGATCAGGCTTCCGTTGACAAAGCCCATGGCACCGTCAATCATTACAGCGGTCCTTCTGCCGGTGCGTTTGGCTTTTTCCGGATCAATAGGCTCAGGTTCCCTGTACATAGATCCAGGAGGGCTGTATGGCTGTTCCCCTGCTGGGTGTTCAGGTTTTAAGTATGGATTTTTATTGTCCAAACTGTTGAAGTGATCCTCGTTTTGAGTAGGTGTATTGAATTTCTCTATCAATACATCTATATTGGATATATCTTTATCGTAAGTAAGGTAATCGTTGTCCTGACTTTTCGTCTTTAATGGATCTGGTAGATTTGTCATAACTGCTCAAGGTATTCATGGATAAGATCTTCGATTGCTTTTTCGTTTTCAACCCGGAGGATCTTTAGATCTTTATCAATCACAGCCTGGGCATTGGTCAGAGTTCCACTCTCGGAAACATACTGGATGTTGATCACATCCTTTTCTCCTTCCTTGAGCGGATAATCTTTTCGCTTTTGGATGAGTTCTTTTGAAAGCTCTGATAGGATGTTGTTGATTGTACCAGGTCCCATCATTCCCAATATGGGCTTAATCATCTTGATCAGATCCATCTTCTTTGATTTTACTGAGTAATGATCTGATTTCACCCCTGGAAAATACATACGGAAGGTAATCTCCCGGACCATTATCCAGGGTCTCCCAAAAATGATGATAAATTATATCCTGGGGAGCTACGAGTTTGCCTGTACGTTTGGATTCGATCTTTGCCAGGTGTTCCAGGAAATAAAAGGTTTGCTTATCAATAGGTATTGATAAACCTTTAACCTGGTTATTCTCTGATATACCCTCCAGCTTCCCGTTTGCTTGGTCAAGCTCTACCTGTAGCCTTTCCTTCTCAGTTTCCAGCCCTGAAATCCGGTTTGATAACTCCGGGTTATCAACTGTTATTGATGGTATATCTTCAAGCTGTTTTGTTAATGAATTGATTTCAGCTTGTAATCGGTCGTTTTCACTTGTTAAAGAGCTCTCATTTTGAGAAGATCCCTCCAAAGTCTTTAACATTGCTAGCAGCTGTTCACGAAAGGTTAACGAGCTGGGGTTATCAGATAACTGAGCTAAAACAGTTGATAACCGCTCATTTTCATCCTGAGTAAGCCTGGCACCTACCTGAATGTTTTTGTTTGCATTTGTTGTCATTGATAATGGTTTTTGTAATCAGGATGTTAAAATATTGTTACCCGGGGTGATAACAAAGAAAATCGGTAAAAAGATAATAAAGCAGTGGTATGAAAATTTATACAATAACAGCTTGAGGATTGAGAATTTCAGGAATATTTTTTAAAAATAGTTTTTAAGTTTGGGTTTGGTTGTGCACTCGTGCACTTTTCTTAGGGAAACAAGGATTTGATATGCACTTTTCGGTGCACTCTGCTTGCACTTTAGTGCACTCTTTACGCACTATGAGTGCACTAAATTTCAAAAAGTGCATACTGAGTGCACAAAAAAGTGCACAACTTTTACTAGAGTATCTAAAGAAAGTGCACAAGTGCATTACATTTCCTAAACTTTTAAGAATATTTTTTTTATTGTTAGTTATTTATTGTAATCCCTGCCCATTTTGAAGGCTCCGGGATCTCATTGCACTTATGTACTCTTTAATGAATTCAGGTAAGGAATTTTGAGTTTTGATATAAACCTATATGATAGCAAATAGTTTCCTGCAGCAGCTGCTCGAGTGAAAGACATATAATTATATTGATAGCAATCAATATGTTAATAATTGTGAAAATTGTAATTTGATAGCAATAATTATTATTTTTGTTAAACTTGTAGTAAAAATCTATCATTTTTAGAATTCTAATCATTAAATCATGAAAGAATTTCCTGGAAAATTTCAAGCTGTTGTTTTTGCAAATGCATACGACATAACACCACAACCTGAAACATTAACATATTTTATTGAAGCTTTTAAAGATAAAGGGTTGATACCTGCAACATTCCAAGAGATTGGCAATAAAGGCATTGAATTGAGATTTTCTTTAAAATCAGCAGATGATATTTGGAATATTGAGTTTGGAACCAAAAGAATTGATATTACTAAAACAAATGTTGATGTTGGTGTATCAGATATGAAAGATTTAAAATCCTTTATTGCTGATGTGTCTCATATCAATAAAGTAATATTTGATAAATTTCCTAATAAAGCAAATAGGATATCTTTGGTAACTACCTATTTTTCAGAAATTATGAAATCTAATGAAGTTGATCAAGTCTTCCCAAAATTATTCAAAACTATACAGTTTTATCAAGAAAACCAACCTGCTGAATGGAGACAGAGATATACAGCAAAAATTAATGATAAGATAAATGAAAAAGAAGAAGAAATTAATTTTATTTCTGAAATTATTAGACTGCGGGGAAATGTTGTAATGGAATCAAAAGATGTTGATTATGATGGAATTGTGTTGAAATTTGACATTAACACATCCCATGATAATCATGAATTCAGATTTAACTATGATGATTTTGATCCATTTTATAATTATGCATTGAAATGGATTGAGGATATGACAGAACATTTTGAGAACTTTATTAATATTTAAATATGGATTTTCAATTTGAATGGTATTATGATAAGATTATAGAAGAACTTTTTGAAAGCTCTGTTAAGGAAGATGATTGCCTGTTTGATTTTGAATCGTTTGAAACAGGAATTATAGATAAGAAGCCTATTGGTGCTGATGAACAATGGAAATTGTTAATTTCAGATAGTGACTTTGATGATATTTTTAATACCTTTGAAATAAAGGATACTAAAAAGATTGATATCTCAAGTTCAACTGAGAATAAGATGAATTTAAGACGTGAAGATATTATGCGTGAAACAATCACACCTAAATTCTTAAATTATATTTATGAAGAGGATTTTGAATTTGGATATATTTGCCAAAGTGAATTACTACTAAGAGAACAATTTGAAATTAATACATTAGCTACTCGTAATTGGTTAAATGGAATTTTCATTAAAAATTATAATAATAGCAGGATTCTTAATGGAATATTAAGAGTCCTGGGCAGATTTGAGGAAAGTATTATTTTCCCACAAGGAAATACTATGGCTACTGCAGTTCTATCACATAAAGATCCAGAAATTGTTGAGTTAGGTATAAGGGCATTTGAAGAATGGGGATCTATAGAGAGTCTTAATGTATTAAAAACAGTAAATGTTGAACCAGAATGGCTTAAACAATATTTAAATCAAGTAATCTCTGATTTAGAAGAAGAATTATGTCCTTGCTAGTAAGAAAGATTAATAAGGCCAAATGGAAAGGTGCTGACACACAGAATACTGATGTTGGTAGTGATGCCATTACTATTTGTTTAAAAACTAGCAGTAATGCATTATCAGTATGGGAAATTGATAATAAAGGTCAATTAGAAGATATAATTCTTAATTTCATTATAATGCAAGATCGACTATCTACTTTTGATGTCATTCTTATTGACAGAGATGAAATTGAAAAACTAAATTTTAACTTAATTGATTCGCCTGGAAATACTCCTTTAGAGTCAATCATCGAAATACATCGAGATATTACTGATCTTACTTACACAAAAATGGGAGTTATTAAGGATTATATTTTGGAGAGAATTGAAAAAGAATTTCATCAAAGAATATCTGTTGGAGATAGTAAAAAAAGATTACGAGACGCACTTGAAAATAATGTGATAAACATTGATATTCTTAAAAAAGGAGTTAAATCAAAAGTTTCATAATTAAACATTTACTATTCTCGATTTATAAAAAATAAAATAATCAACTCCAGAACTCCTCTGCTCCATTAACTCCACATCATCATAACTATTCTTAAAATAAAACTTAAACCATCTGGTGAGCCTTGCCTGGTTAAACCATTTCTCTACTTTAAAATCCGGATATTGGACAAGGAATTCATCATAAAGCTCTTTTTTTGCATAGCGCTTAGGTTCCTCTCCTGGCTCTGCGATCAGGATCTGATCGGTAATGGCCACCTCTGGATTTTTATCCGGAAGTTTATCCTCAAGCCATCGGATGAAGTCAAGGTTGGTATGATCGATAATAGATCTGCGCTTTAAGTTAATTTCCTTGGGTTTGACCAATCCTTTTTCGAAATACACCTGACAGCATGAAATAATGAAATCATCGAATCTATGCCACTCTTTTTGATCCCAGTCGCGAAAAAACCAATGGCCATAATAATCCAGGGGAGAAAGCTTTGAATTAAAAAAAGAAGAGAACTCAAATTGGACCACGCGGTCCAGGGAGCTCTCTCCATCGATCTTGATCGTTTTATTTGTGGATATAACAATCTTAGGATTTATGTAAATAGGGCTTTGATACATTCGTTTGGATTCCACTCCCTCGGTAATATCCGTAAAGATATTCTCCAGGTTGAAATGATTGAACATATCATTCAGGTGAATCAACTTGGTGTCCAGGTTGCATTTTTCATAGCGGTGTTTGTCGTCAAGCTTGAATTTCCGGCCTGAGATCTCACAATACACCGTACTTTCATTATCAGTATTAAGGATCTGTCCCAGGGCTTTTGAAAATAATGTTTTTCCAGTACGGCCGTTGGCCTCTCCATCATCACCAATAGCACTGTCAGTGAATATCGTAGCAAAACGCTTGCCTTCAGAGAAATTATGGAGATTATATCCAATGATGGTTTTAAGGGACTCATATCGTTGTTCAAACTCCTCCTGGCTATAACTCTCCGGATCAAAATCCGCATCGCTCTCATGGCGATACCCTGCCACACGCTTACAGAACTTCTCAAAGACACTTTCCTTCTGATCACTCTTTTCGTATATACGTTTTAAGATCTGATTGGTCCAGATCATACTATTGAGTTTGGAATAATCTAAAAACTCAGTTTTTTTGGCCCCTACTTTTACAAATCCATTCTTAAAAAAGAAAAACTTACAATCAATTTCATCTTCTTTCATCTTGATAGGCACAGGAGGCTCTAACAAGCCTAAATAAATGGGCTTAAACAAGATCTCGAGGCTGTCAATGATTTTTTTCTCAACCTGGTTGGCAGTTATACTGAAGGATTGTTCCTCATGCTCATAAGTGGGCAGCTGTTTGACCCACTTTAAAAATATATTCATCATATTTCTCCTGGAGATCTCAGTAACCACATTATCCTTTATTAGCACATATTTTATATGATCTACACCAATTTCATAGATATAAAAGCCAAAGGATTTGAGTTTCTCCAGGAACTGGATTTTTTCAATTATGATTCCCTGGAATGTATTTTCATCCGAATCCTTGTCATGCTTCCACTTGATACGATAGAAGTTATGCATCTGCTTGATCTCGGCTTTTTTCGCTTCCACTTTGTTTTTCCTAGGCTTTAAGGACTTAACTTCAATTGCGTCTCTCATGTGTTATTCGATGGTTTAAGTTTTTGCTATCACATTATTCCTGGATCCGGAGATCGAGCAGCTGACTCGAGACAAAAAATGCTATCAGTTTCTCTTCCTGAAGATCTTCACCTGGTTAAATATTGCTATCATTTAGTATTCATGATGCTTTTTTATAGCGTAGTCAATTGTTTTATTTTGATCATCAATCCGATAATTTAACTCAGATATTCTTTTTTCATCCTCCCTGATTTCTTCAAGAATTTCCATCAATTGTTCGTATTTATTTGACAAATCACTATATCTGTCCTTTAATCCTTGATGATCCTGAACAACAATCCGGGCAGCTTCCATAAGTGCTCCGGAATTAGTGGATATTCTGGTAATCTCCTTTAATTGCTCCAGAAGTTGCTCCTGATCTTGCGTTGGTCTGATAGTAAGTTTCATTATTTTTCAGTTTAAAAATGATCTGGCCAGATCTCTCTGGCCTTTTTAATTGAATTGCTACGTGTCATTTCTCTGTAATCTTCTTCTGTAAGGTGCCCGATATCTCCGATATTAATCCCTTTGAATTCCATGATGGTCCTTCTTTGCTCCAGCTCAATTCTCATAGCTGTATTGATATAACTTTCCGGAGCGGTTGAAATCTCCAGGGCTTTGATTTTCTTTTGGGAGAAATTGAAATAATTAATAAAAATTTTCAAATCAAGCTCCTGTTGATGGATCCAGGATTGCTCACCGTACTTTTTATAAAGCCGCTTGATGTCTTCCTGTTTCCGCTCTACAGCCGACTGAAAATCAATTTTATGATCGTGCCCGGATTTCATTATGAAGGATTTAGAACAAGAGTCAGCACATTAAAAACTTCAGAATCAATGTCAGCAACATCTATATGTTTTTTAATTGTCTTACTTGTACAATTAAATACTATGTATACACTATCGGGGCTTGAGTTTGAGTAGATGTCCTGACCATTATAACAAGCGATAAATTCTAAAAACGGACAATCTGTTGAACAGGGTACATTTTGGACTACTGGAACTACCTGGCCAATGGCGGTTTTCCCCTGGAAGAAAATTATTCCAGCCATTCTGCAAGATAATGGGATCCCATTGATCACCGGTTGAAACAAATTTAGATTTTCGTCGATCTTGATAATGGTATTCTCAGGACGTTTTTCTTTTTTGATTGATTTTATAATTGTCATAATTTGTGTTTTATGTAAATTAATTAGCGTTAAATGCTATTTTTTTGATTTAATCTTCAATTCACTCGATAGCCTGCGGACCCGGATCCGGATCTCGAGCTCTTTAGGATCAGGTGTCATCACATCGTTACGCTGCGAGCTCTTTGATCCTTTTTTTGACAGGCTTATCTTTAATTGCATTATTACAATCTAAGTTGATCAGTGGAGTTAGGTCGTTAATACACATGGTTATGTACCTATCCCTGCCCTCTAAGAATCTCTCGATCTTACGACAACCAACCTGGACAGTGCTTGTGTGTTTTTGGAATGTTTCTGCCAGGAAAGTATAAGTGAAATTGCAATGGAGTTTAAGAAAATGAAAAAGAATATATCTTGGATGTGATATATCCCATTTATTAGTCTTTGAGACAAGTTGCTGTGGTGTAAGCTTAAAATAATTTAAAACGATCTTGCAGATCCTTAATGCATTTTCAAGATCCTTAATTTCAGGTATAATATGTTCGATCTTTCTGATCGTGGCTTCGTATTTCAAAATATTGAGATTATACTTAGGATCTCCATCAGATAATTTTGAAATTTCATTAACTAATTTAAATAACATCAGATCATAAGCTTCCGCTTCTATACTGAGGTTAAATAGTCTTTCTTTAATTGCTTTCATAGTTTATAGTATTGATTGATAATTCGGATCTATTTTGTGTTTACCAGCCCTTATCTCTTCTTTAAGAGTTTCTGGACGTATGTTGTCCCGAATGGTTTGTGGTGCCACAATGTATTTCTTACTGATTGCCTCAACAATTAAGGTTGGACGGATGCCCCTGAGGTACTCCTGGATGTAGTGAAATTTGAAGGTTTCTATTCTTTTATCCAGGTAGGTTTGATTAGAAGTTACGGAATTCATAATAGGATTACGGTATTAAGATTGTATTTTTGTATATTAGAATGCAATTATGGAATACAAAACTAATCGAAAGTTTCGTCATTGTCAAGTATAATAAGTCGAATGTTTCATTTAATGCAATCATGAAACTTATATCATGCAGTATATCAGCAACATAAAGGAAATAGCAAAAAAGAAAAAAATTAAGCTTAAGGATTTAGCAATTAAGGTTGGTATGTCAGAACAGGGATTTCATAAAGCTTTAAGAATGGATAGTCTTAAGGTTTCTATAATCTTAAAAATTTGCGAAACTTTAGAAGTTGAAATTTCCGAATTATTTAAAGAAGATTCAGAATTATTAAAAGATACAAAACCAAGCTTTGGATTAACAGATCGTGAACTTTTAGAGAAAATTTTAGAGAATATCTTAGATGTCAAGAGAAAGCTTGATAAAGAATAATTCTTTTTTTAATATTTCAAAATCGTCCTTTACCTAAAACCAAACAACATGGTAACATTTAGAAGTATTATAGAAATAATATATTACTTGAGTGCACCAGCTCTTGTCTTAGTTGCATTTTATGGCCTCAAACAGATTAAGATTGCTGCATATCAATTAAAGGAAACGAGAGAGACTAGGAAAATACAGTCAAAGCGAGAGTCCTTCACAATTGCGGCTGAACAATGTAAATATTATGTTGAAAAAATAATTCCATTATTAAACAATTTGGATGAAATAATTGAAGAAAAGAATCTTGAATTTTTTACAAAGTCAGAAATAATAATTGAGCCAGAAATAATTAAAGTTAAAGCATTCATGGAAAATGACGCTCTCAATAAAGTCATCGATGAATGTATTGAAGAAGTAAGTACTGTTTTGAACTATATAGAAGGTTTTTCGGTTTATTTTGTATCTGGGGTTGCATCTGATATTGTTGGATTTAGAACATTAGGAAATATATATGTTAAATCGGTTAAGTTATTACTTCCCGCACTTGCAGTACGAAAAGAAGGATATATTAATATCAAATCACTTTTTATGACTTGGAATTCTCGCATTATAAGTGAAACATTGAATAAGGATAAAGCAACAATAGAAGAAAAACTCAAAAAACAAAAAACTTATACAATTGATACGATAGGGACGAAATAATATCAAAATCGAGCTAGATACATAAGAATAGATATTCAGAAGATTAAACCGTCACAGATTCGTCACAATAAAGGTGCAATTATCAAAATTGTTATATGTTTTACAAGCTAATAATCAAAATGTTAAAAAATCAAAGGGAGTCATTTTTCACTCCCTCTTCCTCCGCAAAACAAAAAATACAATCCCGCGTGAGCGGGATTTTTTTTGTTCAAAAGAATTTATGCCAAACTTGTTTGTGTATAAATTCTTTTGAATAGAAAATTACCCCTTGTGGGTGT
>CAZDWF010000063.1:0-4510 GCA_964508895.1 uncultured Bacteroidales bacterium | reverse complement strand
CCAAACTTGTTTGTGTATAAATTCTTTTGAATAGAAAATTACCCCTTGTGGGTGTATTTTTTGTTTTGCAAGAACCCACCCCTTGTGATCGCGTTAGCAATCCCCACAATTAATTGTCACCTGCCTGCCGGCAGGCAGGATTGTCAATGTTCAGTTTTTAATTTGAAATTTATTTGCGATTTAAGACCTGACATTTGAATGGCCACTTGCAAGTTGAGCCATTTCAGAATTCCATTGTCTGAAGTCTTTTGTCTGAATTCTAATGTATTTAAAGTTGGCGAACAGCACCACCTTCTGACTTCGTTACTCGTTATTCGTTATTCGTTATTCGTTAATCCACACCGTGGTTCTTGCCTTAAACTGAACCTTAATAGCCGTTAACTGATTTAGCATTGACATCTCCTAATATTTTCATAATTTTGTAGTAGAATTTAAATTTTTAGCGAAATTAAAACCTATTTATCGCCTGGGAACATTTATGATTAATTAGCTTTTAAATTTTAGATGTTTCTGACGATTGTATTTTAAAATTATACAGACATGAAAAAATTATTAATACCTATTATCCTCACATTATTATTTATTACCCCACAAATCAAAAGTGAAAATCTAAAAGCCTTCCTTTCTTATACCACATTTTATTCGCCCATTGATGGCCCATATATAGAAACATATATAGCTATAGTTGGTGAAACAGTTAAATTTGTACAGAATGATAATGGCAAATATCAGGGATGTGTTGATATAACCATTATCTTCCGACAGGGAGAGGAAATTGTCGACTTTGCAAAATACGAGCTTCTAAGTCCTGAAGTAGGTGACACCACCCAAACCAACATGGATTTCATAGATCAGCAACGATATCTTCTTCCCAATGGTAAATACGATATGGAAATAATCATGTCAGATCAAAATGCCGACCTGCAACCTTATATTACTACTGAGCCGGTTATTATTGATTATCAAAAAGATAAAATTGGTTTTTCAGGAATAGAACTGGTACAGGATGCATTTAGCAGTAGTGACCATAGCAAGATTTCAAAAAGTGGCTACGATATAATCCCTTTCGTAAATAATTTTTATCCTCAGCAAATAGAAAAAATGACATTTTATACCGAACTGTATTATGCTAATAAATCATTTGGTGAAGATGGCAAGTTTCTATTGAAGTATTACATCGAATCTTTTGAGACAAAAAACACGCTTACTGAATTTATAGCGATAAAGAGAATGGAAACAAAAGAAGTTGTACCTATAATGGGTTCCTTTGATATCAGGCAATTACCTTCGGGTAATTATAACCTGGTACTGGAAGTCAGGAATAAAGAAAACATTGTTGTTATAAGCAATCAGCTTTTCTTCCAGAGAAGCAATCCTGACATCCATTACGATATTTCTGATCTTGGCGCGCTGAGTATTGAAAATACTTTTGCTGGGAAATACACCAGTGAGGATACTTTAAAAATGTTCCTCAGGTTCCTTACACCAATATCTACAAAACTTGAAGAAATATTTATTAATGAAAATCTCGCTGAAGCAGATCTTATTACATCTCAGAGGTTCTTCCTCAACTTTTGGATGAACCGTGACGAACTAAATCCTGAAGCTGCATGGACATACTATCTGGAGCAGGTTGCTAAGGTTAATAAAATATACAGCACCCCTTCCACATTGGGATATGATACAGACAGAGGCAGAGTGTATCTAAAATACGGTCCGCCGAATATAATTTCAGAAAGTTATAACGAGCCCTCAGCTTATCCTTATGAAATCTGGCAGTATTACACACTTGCCAATAATCAGAGAAACAAAAAGTTTGTCTTTTATACTGAAGATATTGTTACTAATAATTTTCAACTGGTTCACTCTGATGCCATTGGCGAAATTGCAAATTATCGCTGGCAGATTATAATACATAAAAGGATTTACGATCCTAACAACATTGATGAAGATGTTTATCCGGATGTATGGGGATCTAAAGTCAATGATTATTATAATAACCCAAGATAGTATCAAAAATTTGTGCTTATCTCTTCTTTTTTGAGTTAATTTGCAGATAGGTTTAATTCTTATTCGTTATTTGCATGGCAGTAGTTTTTTTACTTTTCAAAGGAATGGTCTGGTGCATATCTAAATTACCATTTCCTTTCTTATATGCACTCTCTGACCTGTTATACTTTAACTTATATTATATATTTAAGTATAGGAAGAAAGTAGTTTTTAATAATCTGAGAAATTCTTTCCCGGAAAAGGGTGAGAAAGAAATTGAAAAAATTGGAAGAAAATTCTATCAAAATCTATCAGATATCATTCTGGAAGTATTTAAAACCAGGAGTCTGACAAGAAAACAAATCCTATCAAGGTATTCATTAGAAAATTTTGAAATAGTTCAACAGATATTGGATAATAACCAAAGTGTGTTGCTTACCTTGGGCCATTGCGGAAACTGGGAGTGGATGGGAAATTATTTTAGTGCAAGGTTTGATGTAGAAGGCTATGCTATAGTTAAGCCATTGACTAATAAAAGATTTAATGATTATATGAATAAGTTAAGACACCGTTTCTCACCAAATCATATTATATATCTGCAAGACACTTTCAGAGAGATGGTCAAAAACAAAGACAAGGCTATAATGTATGCCTTTGTTGCAGACCAGACTCCAACTAAGGGGGGAAGTAAATACTGGTTTAAATTCCTTAACCAGGATACTTCTTTTTTTATAGGAATTGAAAAAATGTCCAAATCACTTAATACGGGTGTTGTGTTTATGGATATACAAAGAACTAAAAGAGGACATTATAAATGTGTTTTTCAACCAATCACATCTGATCCAAGGAGTACCAAAGAGTTTGAGATAACTGAAAAATATGTACATTTACTCGAACAATCTATCAGAGGCAACCCCGACAACTGGTTATGGTCTCATAGAAGGTGGAAACATAAAAGGGAAAACCAGCAAATTCCGATAACTGATAAATAAACTTACATAAAACACACATTGAGTAAAGTAGCTGTAGTAATATTAAACTGGAACGGGAGAAAATTCCTCGAAGAATTTCTTCCTTCTGTTATTGAGCATAGCGCAAATGACTCTGATATTATTATTGCTGACAATGCTTCAACGGATGATTCCGTTGATTTCCTGGAAAAGAATTTTCCGCAGGTAAAAATCATTGTTAATGATCAGAATTATGGTTTTGCTGAAGGATATAATATGGCGCTTGCAAAAGTTGAAGCGGAATATTTTATACTGCTAAATTCTGATATTGAAGTGACTTCCAATTGGATTAATCCTGTGATTGAACTTATGGATAATAATCCTGACATTGGTGCCTGCCAGCCCAAAATAAGATCATTCCATGACAGAGACAGATTTGAATATGCAGGAGCTTCCGGTGGATATATTGATAGGCTGGGATATCCATTCTGTCGGGGAAGGATTTTTCAATTTATTGAAAAAGACCATGGCCAGTATGATGATAACAGAGAAGTCTTCTGGGCAACAGGAGCCTGTTTATTTGTAAGAGCAGAACTTTTTATGAAATACGGTGGTTTTGACTCCGATTTTTTTGCCCATATGGAAGAAATAGATTTCTGCTGGAGGTTAAAAAACTATGGCTACAAAATCTTTGTCTGTCCGGCTTCAACAGTATATCATATAGGAGGTGGCACCCTCCCGAAAGCATCCTATAAAAAAACTTATCTTAATTTCAGGAATAACCTCACACTCTTATACAAAAACCTCCCAAACCGCAGAAAAAAAAGAGTATTTCTCATGAGATGTATTCTTGATGGAATTGCCTCGTTCAAGTTTCTGCTGGAAGGGCATATACAAGACTTCTACGCTGTTTCCAGGGCTTATGGCAGCTTTTATCGCACCCTTTATAAAACCAGGCTCAAACGCAAAAAACTTATACAGAATAAAGTTTCAATGATATATTCAGGATCAATTGTTGTTGATCATTATATCAGGAAGGTGAATAAGTTCAGCAAACTAAATCAGGATAAATTCTCCAAATAATTGAGTGATTATTAATCTGAAATCTGTTCGAATTTCGACAATCGACAGCCGACAATCGTCCAATTAAATCAAAAAGCTCTCTACAGCAAGCCTGTATGAATCCATTCCAAACCCAAGTATCATCCCTTTCGCTCCCGGAGCTATTAATGATTTCTGTCTATACTCTTCTCTTTGGTAAACGTTGCTAATATGGATCTCAACAACAGGAGTATCAATGGCTTTTACAGCATCTCCAATAGAAACAGATGTATGCGAATAACCACCTGCGTTAATTATTACACCATCATATAATAGGTCAACCTTTTGCATAGTATTAATTATCTCACCTTCAACATTACTCTGAAAACAATCAATTTCAAGATCAGGGAATTGTTTTCTGAGTTTCTTGAGATATTCTTCAAAAGTAACACCTCCATAAATTGTCGTCTCCCTTTTTCCCAGCAAATTAAGATTTGGACCGTTGATAATAAGCAGTTTCATTGGCAAAT
>CAZDWF010000062.1:0-20926 GCA_964508895.1 uncultured Bacteroidales bacterium | reverse complement strand
GTTACCGGGCTCTTTGTTTTTATGAGTTCAACACTAATTTATGCACAAAAAGACGATCCTAATTTAGATCAGATCCCGGAAGATTTTCTTCAACATCAGGCAAACGAGAATCCAATGCCCAGTTCTGTTGTAACTATCAATGGCTACGACAATTATTTCCTGGGTGTTGATTTTGCTGAAGGGCATATAAGTGAAAACCCACTGCAAGCTGGTGAGTATTTTGTAGCATTTAATATTGATGATACACATTATACAATGGACGGCCATGATTGGTACAACAGCAATGTATCCTGGTCAGGTTACTATATCAGAGGTGATGTACTCACTGCCTATGATGCAGACGGAAACCTCTATTACGAAAATATGTACGGTTCATCTATCCAGGGATGTGTAGTAGTAAAATCATCAGATAACGGGCAAACATGGTCTAGTCCTGTTGTTGCAATTTCCGGTGTCGATAAAAACTGGATGACCGCTGACATGACTTCAGGTCCTTACTCAAGTTATGTATACACTGTAATGACCAGAAGTGGTGGTGGTAACTTTGCAAGAAGCACCAACGGAGGTGCATCCTTCTCCACAACCTTTCAGCCTTCCACCCAGTCATTACCAGGTATGATGGTTTGTGTAGGTGCTGATGGTGGTGTTGATGGTGGCTCCGTTTATGTAGTTACCAATTCAGGAAGTGCATTCTCATCAACCTATACTTTCTATGAATCCAATGATGGGGGTGCAACATTTTCATATAAATCAGCCCAGAGCTGGGCAGGATATGTTGGCACCAATGTAAATGGAAGGAATTCAGTTGAGAATATGCGTACCCGTCCTTATCCATTCATCACTGCCGATAACAGCAACGGTACATACCGTGGCAGGCTCTATTGCATTTATGCTTCCAATGTTCCTGCAGGAAATGGTAACAAACCTGATATCTTCAGTCGTTTTTCTGATGATGGTGGCTCATCATGGTCAAGTGCTGTTACAGTAAATGATGATATGCCGTCAACGGGTAATTCCCAATGGCAGCCAGCACCTTGGTGCGATTATGAGACAGGAAGATTATACGTTCAGTGGATGGATACAAGGGATTGCCCAACAAGTGACAGTGCTTTAATATATTCCACTTATTCTGATGACGGTGGACAAACATTCGCATTAAACCAGGCCATCTCCAATGAAAAGATGAAGATCAATTGCTATACATGCGGTGGTGGTGGAACTCCAAGATACCAGGGCGACTATAACGCCATTATTTCAAACGCTGATGTTTCTATGTCTACATGGTCCGACTTCCGTAATGGGAACTTTGCAACCTATACTGCTTATTTTCCTGACTATGCAATGGGTATATCTCCTGATGTAAGCCAGGTATCAGGTGGTATAGCAAGCTTTGATTGCGAAGTGCCCTCTGTAAAGCTCTACACAAATGATGTAGTATTTACTGCAGAGATTGAACCTCCTTCATCCGGCTCATTTACAATTGATTTTCCCGGTGGAAATACCTTATCCTCTTTCCCGGGTTCCATACAATTGGATGTTATCGTAAATGGTAATGTACCTACAGGATTTTATGAACTTACACTAACAGGAAAAGGGCCCAATGGAACACCCGTTCATATAAGAACTGCAATGGTTGAAGTTGTGCCACTAACACCTCCAACAGCAGAATTTTCTGCAACTCCAACAGTGGTTTGTGCAAATTCAACCGTTAACTTCACAGATGAATCCACAGGATTTCCTGATACCTGGGATTGGACATTTGAAGGTGGAACTCCTTCAACATCCGCTGAAGAAGACCCTGTAATCTTATATGATACTCCAGGAATATATGATGTTAGCCTTACAGTGAGCAATAGTGCAGGAAGCAATACCAATGATAAACCAGATTATATTGAAGTTCTAGTTATCCCCAACCCTCCAACGAGCTCTGATGAAGAAGCATGCTTTGGAGATCCGGTACCAGACCTAACAGCAGTTGGAACCATGGTTCAGTGGTACGATGATGCATCCCTTACCAATCTTGTTCATAGTGGTAGTGTGTTCGCAACAGGACAAACACTTCCTGGTTCATATACTTATTATGCAACCCAGACAGATGGTGGATGTGAAAGTATAGGTCTGGCCGTTACACTTACCATTCACGATCTTCCAGATGTTACTCTTGCTCTTTTCAGCCCTGTTTGCCTGGATGTTGCACCTTTTACATTAACAGGAGGATTGCCAGCCGGAGGTTCTTATTCAGGAGCAGGGGTTAGCAATAACACCTTTGATCCGGCAGCTGCGGGTGCAGGAACTCATGATATTACTTATATTTATACTGATATCTCTGGATGCTCTAACGATGCCTCTCAGACAATCACAGTTTACGATCTCCCAGTTGTGACTTTTGATCCTATACCTGATGTTTGCCTGAATGGCTCTCCTGATGAATTAACTGAAGGAACACCTGCTGGTGGAACTTATAGTGGTACAGGAGTCACTAATGGATACTTCTATCCTGATGTTGCAGGAATTGGATCGCATCTATTAACTTATACCTACACCGATGGTAATGGATGTACTAATCATGCCGACCAATATGTTCAGGTGAATGATATACTTTATCCAAACCTGGGACCTGATTCTGTGTTATGTGCCGGACAATCAATTACGCTTGATGCAACAATAACAGGTGCAGTACAGTATTTATGGTATCCTGGCGGACAAACCACTCCGTCAATAGTTGTTGATTCAACTGGAATTGGACTGGGTTCAAAAATGTTTAAAGTGTTTGTTACCGATGCTGATAATTGTGTAAATAATGACTCAATTACTATTGGATTTAAAGATTGTTCTGCTATTAATGAACTGGCAGGAATTAATAGTATTAACCTTTACCCGAATCCAGGACAAGGTGTGTTCTCATTAGAATTCAACACTGAGAATAACATTGAAGTGAATGTGAAAGTATACAACAGCAAAGGTGACCTTATACAGAAAGAAGAAGCTTTGAGAATAGAAAATTCTTATCTGCTTCGTATGGATCTCAGCAATCAGCCTTCAGGGATCTATTTTGTAACTGTATACAATAATGAAGGCCAGTGGGTTGAGAAGCTGGTCATTAGAAAGTAAATAGTATTAACCGAAAATACTCAGAGATCTTAGCCCCTCCCTGCAAGTAGGGAGGGGTTGGGATGGGTAAAAACGCCTTTGTGTTAAGTATTATTATTTGTAAATTTGATAGAGTTTGTAGCTGAATATTTTTTCTATTGTTAGCTTCATGAGTAATTTCAAATATTCATTATTATCTCTAATTCTACTAGTTTCTCATTTTCTAGTTTGTATCGAAAGCTTTGGACAGCTTAAAGATGAAACAGATACAATTTATGTTTATAAACCTATTGACACTGTCTTTAACGAATTAAAAGAGTTTGTCATCACCGGAACAAGGGTATACAAAAAGATCATCGATATCCCCTACCCTGTAGTTCGTATCAATAATGTTAGTTTTAAATACGACAGAAAAGTTAGCATCAATGATGTATTATCGTCAGTTCCGGGTTTGTTTATGCAATCAAGATATGGCAACCATGATGTGAGAATATCTATCAGGGGCTTTGGAAGCAAGTCAAATTCAGGAATAAGGGGTGTGAGGATCTTCCTGGATGATATTCCTGAATCAGAACCTGACGGGCAAACCAGAATAGAAGCCATAGATTTCAATTCTATTGGCAGGATCGAGATTGTAAAAGGGAATTCATCCTCTTTATATACAAATGCTCCAGGGGGTGTGGTAAATTTTATTAATGAAATTGATTTTCCTGCTTCTTTTGGTGTTCAATTTAACCAGTTTGGATCTTTTGGTCTTAGCCGGAATGGAGCTAAAATTGGGATCAGAACTGATAAGTATAGCATGTTGAATACGTATAGTTATCAGAATTACGATGGTTTCAGAGAGCATAATAACGAATACTGGCATATACTAAATACAGTTGTTGAAACAAGACCTTCGGATAACACTAAGCTTAAAATACTATTCTATTTCGTTGATGGTGTTATCAAACTTCCCGGATCATTGACCAAAGAAGAATTTGAAGAAAATCCATACCAGGCAGATCCAAGGGCTGTTGACAGAGATAAAAAAAGAAAAACGACTAAAGGAAGGCTGGGAATAAGATACAATGTAAAATTTGGGGAAGCTAAAAACAACGAAATTGAACTTACCACTTATGCTACTATTAAATATTTTGAAAGGACGAACAGGGACTACAGGATCATCAACAGAAACGGAGTTGGATTGTCATCCCGCTATGTTAATAAAACAAAAATTGGAAAATTAAATAATGAATTTTCATTAGGAGGAGATCTTTTATTTCAACCTGCAAGAACTGAATATTACGACAATATTGGTGGAATAAAAGGCGATCAGTTGATGCAGCTTACCAGCGAAAAAATTGGCAACAAAGGATTATATATTTCTGATAATTTCGAAATTTTTAAAGATAAATTCTTTGTCCTGCTAACAGGAAGGTACGATAATGTATCATATAAGTTAAGAGAAGAAACGCTCCCATCAAGAGATGATGAAAGATCCTTTAAGGCTTTTACACCAAAAATTGCTTTCAACTACAAAATAATTCCATGGGTCTCTGTATATACTTCCTTTGGTTTTAGTTTTGACAGTCCGGCAAAAAATGAACTGGAAAGCATTAATCCAGGATTCCTTTACAATCATGACCTGAAAGCACAGGAATCAAGAAATTTCGAATTAGGAATAAAAGGATACATAAGAAGTCATGAGAAGAACTTTATGAGAAAAATACTTTTTGAGGCTACGGTTTTCAATATTGATATCGACAATGAAATAGTTCCATTTGAAGTATTTGGTGATGTGTTTTACAGGAACGCCGCTAAAACCAATAGGAAAGGACTGGAGCTGGGTTCAAGCCTTGAAGTGTATAAAAGCCTGAATTTCAACTTAGCCTATACATATTCTGATTTTATCTACAAGAAGTATATTGCCAAAACAATAGAAATTGATCCACAGGGGAACATAATAGAAAATGAAAGGAACTTTGAAGGGAACAGAGTTCCCAGCACACCGCAGAATAATATATATATTGCTTTGTCATATTCTTACCTCTTTCATCAGACTATCACAGGATTTATCAAATTCAGCTATATGGGTGTTAGCGGACTATGGGTTGATGATGCCAATTCTGATAAAACAAATTCATACCAGCTCTTCAACAATGTGATCGGCCTGGACATGAAATTCGGTAAATTCAATACGCTGCTCTCAGGAGGCATTAACAATATATTTGATATTACTTATGTTGGCTTTACAAATGCTAATTCTGCTGATAAAAGGTTTTATGAGGCAGGAGAACCCAGAAATTATTTTGTCTCATTGAATATTGGTTATAGATTTTAATCCATAATCTGATGATAAATAAGAAGAAGCTATATATTATTACCACATTTTTGTTTGTCAGCATTTTAATGTTTGGGCAAAGTAATACCCTTCGGTTTAATGGCAATTACAGGATATATCCCGGCAATGTAAATCAAACTGAGGTATTCATTGTGAAAAGCCCATTGGATGATGATATACTTTTCTCTTCCTGCAATACACTGACCTTTAGCCCCTTTTTCGTAAGTGAAGGAATATTTGTTACAACTGACGGTGGGCAGAATTGGAATGGAAACGATACCTGCACAGGGCCTAATATCTTATTCCACGGAGGTGATCCGGGAATAGCGATTGATAAAAACGGGACTTTCATTATTACACGACTTGGAAGAACTCCTTTAAGCGGATTATTCTCACATTATTCAAATGATAACGGACAAACATGGTCAACTTATCAGGTGATCTCAACTGACGATCTTGAAAGAGCAAGTGTTGCAACTGATGATGTTGCAGGAAGTCCTTTTTACGGACGGACCTATGCAGCATGGGTGAAGTTCGGCCAGCCTTATCCTGTAATGATCTCATATACAGATAACGGCGGACAAAGCTGGAGTACACCGCAGCAGATCAATAATCCACCGAACAGAAGCGCCGGAGGAGATGTTTGTATTGGACCTAACGGAGAAGTTTACGTATGCTGGGCAGGAGTTTCCAGTGTTTCTCCTTTTAAAGAAATATACACAGGATTTGCTTCTTCAACAAATGGAGGAGTAAGCTGGAATGTTAGCGAGAATGCTTTCCCTATGAATGGGATCACAGGTATTTTACCTGACAAAGGAAATATCAGAGTTAATGGATTACCCAGTATTGCTGTCGACAGATCAGGAGGATCTAATCAGGGTTGGATCTATATTGTAACAGGGCAAAAAGATCTTCCTCCTGCAGGTCATGATCCTGATATAATTCTAAACAGATCTACAGATGGTGGTGGAAGTTGGTCTGCAGGAATAAGAGTTAACCAGGATGGCCTGGATAATGGAAAGATACAATACTTCCCGGCAATCCACCAGGATAAATATGGTGGGATTGATATATTATTTTATGACGATAGAAACACAAGTAGTGATATGGCAGGAGTTTTTCTTGCAAGATCACTGGATGGCGGACAAAGCTGGAAAGAGTTTGAAGTGAGTGACCATAATTACAAACCTGCACCTATTGGCGGACTGGGCCAGGGATACCAGGGAGACAACATCGATCTTACCTCTACAGATACAAAAATCTGGCCTGTATGGATGGACAATTCAACAGGTATTTACCAGATCTGGACGGTACCGATTGACTTTTCTCTTTTAAGAGTAGATGAACAAAGTCAGACAAAAAACAATTTTGAATTATACCAGAACTCTCCTAACCCATTTAATGAAAGTACAAGAATTGCATATCAAATTGATAAGAAAGGACATATAAATCTGAAAATTATTGACATATTCGGCAGGGTAATCCTCCATCCTGTAAATTCCAATCAAAATAAAGGAAGACATGAAATAATAGTTAGATCAAAAGATCTTCCAGAGACAGGAAGTGGAATGTATTATTACTCTTTAGAATATAACGGACAGATATTGAGCAAGAAGATGATTCTACAGGATTAAGAAAAAGAAAAAATAGACAGGATTAACATGATTAACATGATAAGAGTGGGGCTTTGCTATCCTGGTTTGTAGGTTTTATATTTTCGTTTCACTTCCACTTTACTTCCGAAGTTTATTAATAATCCGATTTCAATTCCTGTGGCATTTAAATAGTTTACTAACTGAATTTCATGGATTTTGTTTAAATTCTCAACAGCTTTTAGTTCAATTACAACTTCCTCTTCTACAATAATATCTGCATAATAGTCACCAACAATCTCACCACTATAATATACGTCAACCTTTGATTGGGGCTCAGCTGATAATCCTGCGTATTCAAGCTCTATAATCATTGCATTTTCGTAAACCTTTTCCAAAAATCCACTACCAAGCGTATTAAACACTTTAAAGGCACAAGCAATAATTTCCTGTGTCAATTCATCATTCTGCATATCTAAAATATCATGTTAATCATGTTAATCCTGTCTATTATTATTCTGTTTAATTATCATTTTCCTGATACAATTAACAATCCTATCATTATTTATTACTTGTAGCTTACAAAAATATAATCCTGTCTTAAGTCCACCAGCATCAAACTTCAAATAATGCTTACCTGGAAATAATTCATTATCAACAATTGTATTGATCAATTTTCCGGCATTGTTGTATACAAATAATTTTACAACATACGCATCAATATCTGTATTTTCAGGTAATGTAAAACTTATGTTTGTACTAATTAAAAAAGGATTAGGAAATATATTCAAATCTATGTCCAACTCCTGTCTTAATTCATTGACACCAATTATTACAGGTTTATATTTGATCAGTGCACCATTTTTCCCAACGCCACATCCATGTAATGAGTCGGGGAAGACAATATCATAGATTTCAGTTGCAGCAGGACTTGCATATTCACTCCAGGAGTTACCGGCATCCTGGCTATATATTAATTTTTGTTGAGGCCCGAGCGGAGCCCAGGCATCCATATCTGTTCTGAAGTCCAGGTCAAAAGCATTCCCCTGCATGCTCAGCTCCTCATAAGTCCAGTTTTCTCCTCCGTCAACAGACCGAATCATTGCTACACCATATCCAAGATCAGGATCGCCCCCTGAGCCCATAACTGTTATAGAATCAAAGATGTACAATCCATGAACTTCATCAGCAGGAGCATCTTCAGGTTTGATAGGTTGCCAGTTATCACCACCATCGGAAGTGCTCCAGGTTACACCTGCTATATCAAACATACCTCCGGATGCATACCCGTATTGTTCATTATAGAATTGTATATTCAATACAGGAAAAAAAGCCAGCGGGTTAGTATAAATACTTGCCTGCATCCAGTTTGCTCCCCCATCAATAGTTTTTACCAGTGCATGTGGAGAGCCACCCATCCATCCTTTAAGGCTATCCAGGAAAAGAATGCAATTCATAAATAAGTTTTGCTGAGGATACTGATAGCTTGTCCAGTCAGCACCGCCATTGGTAGTTTCATGAATTAATGTGCCGAAGAAAGATCCTGAAAAATTCCATGATACAGCGAATCCATTATTTCTATCCAGGAAAAAAATATCTCTTATGTTGTTATCCGTTTTGCTGTCCTGTATAGTCCAGCTATCACCCCCATCATCAGTATGGATTATGGTTCCTGTATCCCCCACTGCCCATCCAAATAAGCTATCGGTGAAATAAACGGAATATAAAGTCTGGGATGTTGGAATATTTATTTTCTCCCAGCTTCCCTGGGAAAATGAGACTTTAAAGATCAGGAAACTACTGATAATGATAAGTAATCTGCCAAGACTTTTCAGTGATGCATTCATAGAATCAAAGATACAATACATTAAGCAGTTAAAAGCAGGAGTCCGGCGCGCAAAGCGCACCGGACTCCTGCCAAATTCAATTTTCAATCGTCATATTCCCTACTTCACTATTCTTATTTTTTCAACGTAAGTTCTGTTGTCAGTAGTAATGGAAACAAGGTATAAACCATTTACATTTCCATTAAGGTCAATCCTGAGTTTCTCTTTTCCATTTGCCATGATCTCATTATCATAGATTATCTTACCCATAAGATCATACACTACTATAGTAACTTTTCCCGTATGATCTATCTGAAGCGTGAAATCTCCCGATGAAGGATTTGGATAAATGCCGAATTTATTGTCTGCATTCTGACCTATTCCTGCACAAATATCTACTACGATAGGCTGCACAGCAAACCCCTCACAATTATTCTCAGAATAATAATAAGTAATTGTATGAGTACCCAGTCCGGCTGCTGCGGGATCAAAAATATTCATGTTTACACCGGGGCCTTCATAATAACCTCCCGGAGGATCACCGCCACTGAGCGGAAATGGAGCATAATTATGACAGGTTGTATCCAATGGGTCTAAAGTAACCACAGGTACTTCAAATACAGGCATAAAATCCGGCTCCGTATTGCTAACAGTATTTGTTCCGTCACTTATTTCCAGTGTGACATCATAATCGCCCGGAGTATCATAAATTACTATAGGATCTTCATCTGTAGACTTTGGAGGATTACCACCCTCAAATGTCCAGGTCCAGGACGTTGGATTACCTGTAGACTCATCTATATAAGCAACTTCCTGTCCGACACATCCTGTTGTAGGATCTGCTGAAAATTGTGCCACCAATGGAGGAGCACAACTCGCAATAATAGGATCAAAACATGAGGCCGTTGGAGGCCAGCAAACATCAAAATAAAGGGTTTTGTCAGGACAAACAATACAATAGGTTGGGTATCCAAGGAAGCTTTGACCGGCGATAACCAGGTCGATAGCTTCCGGCCCACCGCCTTCCGTTCCTGCACATGGATTTGTGATCCCATACTGTGTTTTATAAGCATTGATAGCAGCATCGTTATCACTTGGAGAAAGTCCAAGCATTTCAAGATCATCCTGCCCGGCACCGTACGCGACATATACACCTTCTATAAGTGATGCATATGTCTGACAACTACCTCAAGTGGTAAAGAATAGATCCAGGAAAACGGTCATCCCGCTATCCAGCAGATCGTAAAGGTTCCAGGTAACACCATCTGAATCAGTTATGGTAAAATCAGGACAGATATCCTTTACCTGAACCATGCTTTCAAGTGTTCTGCTTCTGATTTCATGAACCGGATCAGCAACTTGCTGAGAAAAAACCGGTGTCATAAAAGCAAGCAAAACAATTGCTAAGAATAGTTTTTTCATCATTATAAATTTTAAGTTAATAATCAATATATCAAAAATAATACATTGCGAATGTTTTAACAAGGATTTGTTGAAGTTTGTAACAAATTAGTAGAAATTCTAAGACTGGGATTATTCTGTTACACGAAATATATATCTCATTGTACCTTTTTATTAATAAAAAGGTACCCAAAAATCAAGGCTTCTCTCTTCCCCGTCACGCGTCACGATCCACCACCTCACGGTCAATACAGCAAATAAAATACATAAATAATCACAAATACACCTCCCCATACAACCTTTTCACAAATATATCTCCCATTAATTTAAATTCTTGTAAATTTATAACACTAAAAACAACATTATGAAAAATCTCTTACTCATTTTCGTTTTTTTCTTAAGCTTCAGCACTTTTGCTCAGCAATCTTCTATTGAAATATCACCAAATAGCAATGCTTCTTCCAATACAATTGACAACACAGACTCATTAACTGTGCAGTGGTCATTCCCCTGCATGGCATTTGTAGGCGAATATGGTGTTAATACCAATGGCACCGATATATATGTTACGCAATGGTTAGGTGATAGTATCGCCAGGTATGATGAATATGGAACCGTTCATGATGAATTTGTAATTCCCGAAGTAGCAAATACCAGGGATCTTGCTTTTGACGGACAGTATTATTATGGTAGCCCTCACATGCATTACTTCTATGAGCTTGACATGGTCAATAAAGTATTAGTAGATTCAGTTCATACGTCCTTCAGAATTCGTGGAATGACCTACAATCCTGATGAAGATGTGTTTTGGTGTACTGAAAGTTGGGCTCCTTCGTTCCATAAAATAGACAGGCAGGGGAATACACTTGAGTCATTTATACCTTCAGGTATTACTATGAATTCCATTAGTGGCTTGGCTTATGACAATCATTCTATTGGCGGTCCATTCTTATGGGGATTCAGCCAGGATAGTACAGGAGCCGTGATCGTAAAGTATGATATCGCAAACCAGTCTCAAACTGGAAACATGATAGATGTTTACGGTATTAATGGTAGTTATTCTATTGCCGGAGGATTATTTATCCAGCAAATGCCACTGAAAAATACTTTTACCCTGGGTGGCATGATGCAAAATTCGCTTGTTTTTGCTTTGACATTAGATTATGCAAACACACTTGTAAGCATAGAATCACACGAAGTGCTGCCTGAAATTAATTACTATCCGAATCCTACAAAAGATGTATTGAATATTTCAATCAATACAACAAACCATCAGGTATTCAAGGGGAGATTATTAAACCAGACCGGACAGCTTATCCGGGAATTCGAGGCAAGTGTTAATGGATCTAAGAATATAACAATTAATACACAGGAACTTGATGCAGGAGTATATTTTGTTCAGTTAATCAGTAACAAAGGACTCACTCTCACCAAAAAGCTTATGAAAGTGAAATAATACGAACTTTATAAAATATAAAGGAGGCTGTTTCAGAACAATGAGACGGTCTTTTTTTATTATACCTAGATGTATAATCGTGAACTGATACGGTATAAATAAACACCTCTTTTTTGAATAACTCAGGAGTTCCTTTTGCCCTCTTTTTTATTCTCAGCCTTTTCATAACCTCTGGTAAGATAATGTGCTGCTCTATCAAAAAAGATCATCATGCGTCTCTCTAGCTCGAGCGCCATATAAATATCAATGGTTTTATTCCACATACCGTGAGAAAGAGCAAATTCCCAAATACACTTCCGTGATAAACTTAGCGCACTTAACATTTCGCTAAGTTTAAATCCTTCGTTAAACCTAACATAACCCAGATTTTCATATACCTTCTTCATGTCTTTATCGGAATACACACCACCCAACCACTTTCCAAAATTCATAATTACGTTCTTGTTTCTGTTAAAAGATTTTTCAGGATCCAGCCGAGCGTACGAAGTGGTTGATTTACTTTTGGTAACATCATCAAGCCAGCATTTTGATATGATCTCAGCATTTTTTTCAACCAGCTTTATGAGTTTATCAGAAAGAAAATCTCCTTTGCTTGGATGCGATCCCGTTTTGCCTATAGACCTTGAAAAAGAATCAATAATGGCCCAGTATTCCTGTTTTGAGAGTATAAACTTTTCAATGGCATTTACATTTGAGTTAAATGCCATCTCAGGCATATTATCGAAACTAAAGAAATTTACTTCTATTGCATCATCTCCTGCAATAAGCTCTCCACCGATCCATTCTGTTTCAAATGTCAGAAAAGTTAAATCACCGTACATATCACTTGAACCTGACTCCACATCTACAAAATCAATGATCTTGCCCTGAATGCCTGTTTCCTCTTTCAATTCCCTGAGAGCAGCGGTTTCTATACTTTCTCCCGACTCTGCAAAACCCATAGGAAGACACCATAATCCTTTAAATGGATTATTTTTACGTTTCACCAGAAGTATTTTCCTGTCCTTCATCACTATATTTGCAGCAACAGGTAAAGGATTGTCGTAAAAGAAGGTCTTACATTTATCACAATAATCCCGTGTAACATCTCCCTCCTTTTTTGAGATCAAGAGCCCTCCACAATAAGTGCAATGTGTTCTCTTTTTAATCATTTTATTAATCTATAAAGGATTAGAACATTTGAAGATAATATCATTTTTAGTAATCTCCAGTATATTATTATGCTTGAGGTCATATTTGATGCGTGACACCACCTTATGATGAATACTATCGTCAGGATCAATTTCTTTTGGGATAAAGAATGAGTGTTTAAAATCAAAATATGTTGAAAGTTCCTTAAAGTCATTCTTACCAAAGACTAGTTTATTGTTGTATCTAATGGTCGAAATGTCCTTAAAACTTGCCTCTAAAAGTCTCTTTCCGTTTTTATTACAAAATCTCTCAATTAACTTTTCATAAGGTAAAGAAGCATTGATCTTAATACCATCTTCAAGCAATATTCTCCTGATATAAGAAGTAAATTCCTCCATATGCGGGCATGCATGTGTTATTGCAATTAAAAGACCATCGCTCTTCAAAACTCTGGATATTTGAGATATTATATCCGGAAAAAAATAAAGAGCATAGCTGCTTAAAACAAGATCAACAGAATTATCTTCCATCTCACTTATTACCTGACTGCCATTACTGAGGAATCTTGCGTTCAAATTTGCTTTATCGCAGGATTGAAGATAGAACCATTCGAGTTCAGGATATTTGTCTATTCCAGTAACAATAGATTCAGTATTTAATCTGTTTTGCAATGCTTCAGAAAAAAATCCAAATCCACATCCAAGATCAAGAATCTTCATTTTATTGCTAAGGTCAATCCCTCTTAGAGCGAGTTCCCTAATATCCTGTTTATTAACAAGATGTTTTGAAATAATTCCGGAAACCTCACGGTGTTTCTTTGCATCACGAAAAACTTCTGCTAGTGGGAAATTATTTTCTGTCATTATATCTAATAATTTACATGTAAAAATAATTATAAAACTTTACATATCAATAACATGATCTATTTGTCATTGAAGCTCTATTGGATATTACATTAAATAATGATGAAATTGGGCAAATATTTATCCCTGACATTATTTAATCACCGGTGCTCCTGCATCTTTCAATGTCTTTTCAAGCTGTGGCAGGCTTATATCTTCAATCTCTTGAAGTTCAACCTGAACAGGTTTGAGTTGTAATTCGGCCAATGTTAGGTTTTCTTTTTGCGCTGATGTTGGCCCATAAGAATTTCCTGTACCTCCCGTAGCAAAACCCAGGCGATTATAAATAGTTGGATCCGACAATTCGCCAATCTCCCTTTTGGATTTATCTCCGTAAAATTGATTTTCAATGCCGGCAATATCTTTTTTAAGATCAAGAATTTGTTTGTTGATACCATCAGGGATTGATTGAGCCCTTTCCAGAGCAATCTCAATACTCTTTAATCTTTTTTTGATTTGTCCTAATTGAATGCTTGCAATACTAACCTGCTGCTGAACATTCCTTACATTCTTCAAATATGCGATCATTTCTTCCTGTGATGCTCCTTGTAAGGCTCCTTCTCTCATCTGAACAACTTCAAATTCCACTGGTGCTGATAGATCTTTTAGTTCCCCATCAACAAGGCTTTGCATACTAACCGTATATGTTCCTGATAGAGCCCTTAAACCATATGACCAAGCTCCAGGATTGCCGGAAGTAGCATCTATAGCATTTGCAGAAGCGTACCTTAAATTCCATGCTTTCCTGTGAAAACCTTTTGAAGCAGGAACATCCAACCTATTTACAATCTTACCATCCTCATCTTTTATGCTAAGAATTATTTTTGGTGCTTCCTGCAATCTTTCTTCTTCCAATTTATCCCATCCTGGAAACTCAATATCTTCTTTATTCTTTTTCTTTTTACTTTCTTCCTTTTTCCTTTTATCTTTTAATGTTTCATATGACTTAGGAAGATAATAGGTGAAGACTGCTCCATAAGGGGGGTTATCAGCTGTGAAGTAATTCGATCCCTGCGAACCTTTTCCATATCTAGGGACATACCACCACGTATCTCTCACAGGAAATAGTCTGGCTTCATTTTTCAACTGATCTTCAGATATTTCGCGAAGTAATGAATAATCATCCAGGATATAAAATCCCCTTCCGAATGATGCAGCTACCAGGTCATTTTCACGCCTGTGAATAGCAATATCCCTGAGTGAAATCGTTGGGATCCCATGACTGAGTTTTATCCATTTCTCACCACCATTAAAAGTAAAATATACTCCAAATTCTGTTGCAAGGAATAATAGATCAGGATTTACATGATCCTGAACCAACCTCCACACCAGTGTTCTTTCAGGAATATTTGAAGCAATGGATTTCCAGCTTTTGCCTTTATCAGTACTCTTTAAAAGATATGGATCAAGATCGCCGAATTTGTGATTATCCAATGCAACATATACTGTGTTTGCATCAAAAAGATCAGCCTTGATATCATTTACAAAAGCTGTTTCAGGAACATCCGGTAAATTCCCCACTTCAATTGCAGTCCAGTTTGCTCCTCCATCTTCAGTCATCTGAATAAGTCCGTCATCAGTGCCTGCATAAATCAAGCCCTGTTGCATTGGAGATTCCGCAAGAGAAGTAATTGTATTATATTTCGACATTGCATCAAGATCCCAGGGTGCATCCCAACTGTGCTTTCTATCCATAATGGGTAATGTGATCCTTTCCTGGTTAAGTGTAAGGTCCTTTGATATTGCAGTCCAGCTGTCACCCCTGTTTTCCGATTTCCACACCCTTTGAGAAGCAAAAAATATTGTTGTAGGAGAATGAGGGCTCACAAGTATTGGTGAATCCCAGTTAAATCTTTCAGGGCTTTCTCCTTCACCGGGTTGCGGGCGAATGCTGATTATCTCTCCTGTAGTCATATCAATACGGTTCAGCCATCCCTGTTGTGATTCACCATAAACTATTGCAGGATTTCCAGGTTCAGTAGCAGGCTGATGTCCGTCAGCACCTAAAATAACATTCCAGTCTTCATTACTGATTCCACTATATTTATCTGTACGAGAGAGTCCTCCCTGAGTACCATTATCCTGAGTGCCACCATAGATGTTATAGAATGGTTCAGTGTCATCAAGAGCTAGTTTATAAAACTGGGTTACAGGAAGATTGCTGATATATCTCCATGTTTTTGTATCGTCAAAGCTCTCGTAAATACCCCCATCAGTTCCAATAAGCAGATATTCAGGATCATCCTTTTTAAAGCTTATGGAATGATTATCTGAATGCTTGCTCCTTTCATTCATTCTTTTGAAAGTCTTACCGCCATCTTCACTGATCTGAATTCTTACATCGGCAAGGTAGATCTTATCAAATTCATGCGGACTGGCATACAGTTCCTGATAATAGTGAGGACCTGTAGCTCCGGAAACGGTATTCGACATTTTTATCCAGGAGGCACCTCTGTTATCGGAGCGGTAAACACCACCTGTACGACGGTCAAGCTCTATTGCAGCATACAGCACGTCAGGATCTTGTGGAGATATTGCTATGCCAATTTTCCCCATATCCGATCCTGGCAAACCCTTTTTTAGCTTCACCCATGTTTCACCACCATCAACTGATTTGTGAATTCCACTACCCGGACCACCACCCATATAGGCTGCAACATTACGATGACGCTGCCAGGTGGCAGCATAGATTATATCAGGATCTCGTGGATCTAAAACTATATCAGTGACTCCAACCCATTCAACATCACCGAGAGTTTTTTTCCAGTTTCCTCCTCCATCAACAGATTTATACAAACCTCTTTCATCACCTTTATTCCACAAAGGGCCCTGGGCAGCAACCCAAATAATATCTGAGTTTTCAGGATGTACAATTATTTTAGAGATATGCTGTGATTCTTTCAATCCCATGTTCTTCCAGCTTTTCCCGTCATCATCACTGCGGTATACTCCATCACCATAGCCCACATGCCTGCCTCCTATATTTTCACCAGTACCAACCCATACAGTGTGAGGGTTGTTTGGATCTAAGGTTACACATCCTATGGAATATGCTTTCTGGCTATCAAAAATAGGTGTAAGTGTAGTACCTGCATTTGTAGTTTTCCATACTCCTCCTGATCCTACTGCCACGTACCAGATGTTCTCATTTTCAGGATGAACGCTTATATCTGCAATACGCCCTGATTTAAAAGCAGGACCAATGCTTCGGAATTTTAATCCTGAAAAGGTGCTGCTTTTTAAAAGGGAAGTATCCTCATTTTTCTTTTGTGCATGCGTTAATTTATAGTTAAATACAAGTAAGCTTATTACTAAAATTGCTGTTAGTATATTCTTCATATCCTTTAGTTTAATTTCACATTTATGCAAAATACTAAATATGTAATTGATATTCAATTATTGAACAATAAATTTACAGCTATTCATACAGCCATCTAACATATTTGATATCTGTTACTATGATATCGCAAATGTGGAAATGCCGGGAAGATGGATACAGGCAGGAATAAAACTACATATCCCCTATTAAAACTAATCCAGTATTTCGATAGTCATGTTCACTGGTTTAACAGGAACATATCCAGGTTGACTTACTTCTACAGCAGCAATTTTATCGATTACATCAAAGCCGGTAAGCACTTCACCAAAAACGGTATAAGCACCATCGAGGTGAGGTGTTCCCCCTATGGTTTTATAAACTTTAATTTGTTCTTCTGAAAATTTGTGGCCTGTTTGCGCTGTAACCCTATTTAAGTATGCATCATTAACAAGCTCTCCCTGAACAATATAAAACTGGCAACCCGAACTGGCTTTTTTAGGATTTATCTGATCTGGCTGGCGGGCAGCAGCAAGAACCCCTTTTTTATGATACAATTCAGGACGGAATTCTGCTTCAACAGTATATCCCGGGTCCTGTCGGCCATCAGCATTCTGGCCTCCCTGGATCATAAATTTATTTATCACCCTATGAAAAGGAGATCCTTCATACCATCCCTCATTAACAAGTTTAATGAAATTGTCTCTGTGTTGAGGTGTTTCATTATAAAGTTTAGCAGTTATATCACCGTGAGGTGTATGAATAACTACAATAGTTTCTTTTTCATTCTGTGCCATGATCTGAATGCTTAATAAAATACTTAGTATTAAAATTATTTTTTTCATCTTAGGTCTTTATTAGTTTAATTAAGCGGCAAAAATACCAAATAATTATTAAAATATTTTTTTTAATATTTTATGGAAATAAGCCTTCTATAACATCAAGAAGATCTAATCAAATTTTACAACTATATTCTTTTTCATTTGTTAATATCATTGTAAAGACAACCTGAAAGATATTTTTATGTCTTGGTTGTAATATCGCTTAGTTTAACCTGCAAAAAAATAAAAAATGAGAAAGACATTTATAATGCTTGTCGGCTTTATCATTCCTGCATTGCTAACAAACATAAACGCACAGGATATTCCTGTAAAACCTACTAAAGTTTCCCATGCAATTTATCATGATGTTATTGGTCCGTTAAGTGATTTTCCTAGTTTAACCCCTGAACAAATTAAGGAGCAGGAGAATGAGGAAGGCAAATGGGAAAGAAATGAAGAATTAAAAGAGAGGTTATATCCTTTTGCAGAAACAGCAACACCACAAGCAGGAAAATATCCTGCATGGCAAACTGAAATGGGTACTACTTCAGCGGTGATTCTTCAAAACTTCAGCGGACAACTCACGGGTTCAAATCCTCCTGATTGCAATGGTACTGTAGGACCAAACCATTATATGCAAACCATAAATGTTAAATATACAATTTATGATAAGCTTGGCAATTTGTTAGCCGGACCTACAAACCTAAATACTCTTTTCCAGGGTGTTCCGGGAGCAACAAATAACGACGGAGATCCGGTAATTCTTTATGATGACCAGGCCAACAGATATATGGTTGCAGAATTTTCCGGAGTATGGAGTAACCCGGATTATATGTTAATAGCTGTATCACAAACTGACGACCCAACAGGTTTATGGGATAGATGGTCGTTTGTGATGAATGGATTTCCTGATTATATGAAATTCGGGATCTGGAATGATGGATATTATATGGGAACAAATACTTACTCAGGTGATGATATTTATGTATTTGAAAGAGCTGCTATGTTAAGTGGTTCCCCTAATCCTAAAATGGTCCAATTCAATAATCCTAACAGACCGAATTCAGGATTTCATTGTGTTTTACCCGTTGATGCTGATGCCGGTTTTGCACCCATCGGAAGGCCTGGAATGTTTATGACTATTAATGACAATGCCTGGGGTGGAAGCTCACAGGATCAACTCTGGATTTATGAACTGAATGTCGATTGGACAAATACAAATAACTCTACATTTAGCAGAGTTCAGCAAATTGATGTTGAAGGATTTGACACTAACTTCGGATCTACCTGGGCAAATATCCCTCAACCCGGAACAGGACAGAAGCTGGATGCTATTCCTCAAATATTAATGCATAGAGTTCAATACAGAAATTATGGAGACGTAGAAAGGATTGTGTGCCAACATACAATAGATGTTGACGGAACAAATCATGCAGGAATAAGATGGTATGAACTGGAACTTAATGGCTCCAGCTGGGATGTTAGACAACACGGCACTTTTGCTCCTGACAATGATAACAGATGGATGGGCAGCATTGCTATGAATGACAATAAAGATATTGCGATCGGTTATTCTGTATCAAGTAGTTCCACATACCCAAGTATCCGGTTCACAGGTCAGAGTGGTACTGAGAATGCACTGGCATCAGGAGTTCTTGATATCACAGAAGAATCAATTTTTGAAGGAACTGCGTCACAAACATCAAGCGAAAGGTGGGGTGATTATGCTAATATGGCTATCGATCCGGTTAATGATCATACCTTCTGGTTTACTACTCAATATAATATAAGTGCATATACAAAAGGAACCAAGGTAGCTGCTTTTGAATTTGCTGCACCTTTGACAGCTGACTTTGAAGCTGATAATACTAGTCCTGTAGTAGAAGATACAGTCGCTTTTACCGATTTGAGCGTTGGAGATCCTACATCCTGGCAATGGATTTTCACTCCGACAACTGTTACATTTGTTGATGGAACAACAGATACAACACAAAATCCCAAAGTCAGGTTTGATGCTCCCGGATATTATTCAGTGGAACTAGAGGTTTCAAATGGTTCAGGAACTTCAAATTTGCTTAAAACTGATTATATAAATACAATGGATTTTCTTGTTGTTACTGCTACAGCTACCCCAGACGAAATTTGTGAAGGAGAAAGCAGTCAGCTGGGAGCACCAACCACAGGAGGCTCTGGCTTCTACACATATAGCTGGTCATCTGACCCTGCAGGATTTACATCTTCTATAATGAATCCAATCGTTTATCCGATGGCAACAACAACGTATTTCATCGAAGTAACTGATGGAACTCAAACTGCTTTGAACGATACCATAGTATATGTAAATCCACTACCTGTAATTACACTGGGTACCTGGCCTGATACATTATGCAACGATAACAGTCCTGTACAATTAACAGCAGATCCATCAGGTGGCATTTATTCAGGAAACGGAGTTAATACTACCGGGTTATTTACACCTGCACAGGCTATCATTGGGTGGAATGCAATCACCTATACCTACGAAGATGCTAACGGATGTATTGCCGATGCAACAGACTCAATATTTGTTGACAATTGCACAGGAATAGGAGAAAGCCTGATTGCTAATAAAGTAAAAATATTCCCTAATCCTAATAATGGAGAGTTTACTATTGAAAGCAAAATAATCATTGATAGGATTGTGATACTTGACCAAACTGGAAAAGCGGTTTATGCTGCTCAGGTTGGAAAAAATAGTATAAACTTAAATCCTTCACTTCAAAAAGGAATTTATATTGTACGTATTTATTCTGTAAACAAAAAACAGGATGCTGTAAACAAAGAGCTGATAGTAAATTAGTTCATAGTTCGTAGTTCATAGTTCGTAGAAAGAAAAAAGCCTCAAGATCATACCTGGGGCTTTTTTCTTATCCGGCATCCGGCATCCGGCATCCGGCATCAGGTATCCGGCATCAGGTATCCGGCATCCGGCATCCGGCATCAGGTATCCGGCATCCGGCATCTTAAATTTTTATTTCAATTTTAGCAATTATTAAAAGATTTACATTTATCTTTAAATTATATTTCTA
>CAZDWF010000061.1:0-21255 GCA_964508895.1 uncultured Bacteroidales bacterium | reverse complement strand
GTTGAAAACCTGACCAAGAAGTACGGCACTCAAAAAGCAGTGGATGATATTTCTTTCAGGGTAAAAACAGGTGAGGTTCTTGGGTTTCTGGGTCCAAATGGTGCTGGAAAAACCACTACTATGAAAGCTATCACTACATTCCTGGTACCTGAAGAAGGTAACATTAAGATTGGAGAATATTCGATTTTCGAGCACGCGGAAGAGGTTAAAAAGCACATAGGCTATCTTCCTGAAAACAATCCATTATACACTGATATGCCAGTGATCGATTACCTGTGGTATACAGCAGAACTTTATGGCATTCCTAAAAGGCAGATAAAAGAACGCATTCTGGAAATGGTAAATGTTTGTGGTCTTGAAGGTGAAAAGCACAAAAAGATCGGAGAGATGTCGAAAGGATATCAGCAAAGGGTTGGCCTGGCGCAAGCATTAATCCATGATCCTGAGGTTTTAATCCTGGACGAACCAACTTCAGGATTGGATCCAAACCAGATCATTGAGATACGTGAACTGATAAAGAAGATCGGAAAAGAAAAAACAGTAATTCTTAGTTCTCATATTCTTGCAGAAGTAGAAGCTACATGCGACAGGATCATGATCATCAACAACGGGAAAATAGTTGCTGACGGCACTTCAGAAGATCTCAGAAAGCATATTCAGGGGAAAGAAATCCTCCAGGTAACAATTGAAGATGGTGAACCTAATGAGATCTTTGAATCTTTGAAGACGATTGACTCCATTGAGGTAGTTGATTTTATTGAAGCGGGGAAAAACCGTTTTGAGATTCAAAGTAAAGCTGAAACATCATCAAGGAAAAACATCTTTACACTTTGTGTCAATAAAAAATGGACACTCACAGAGATGACTGTTTTTGAAACAAAACTCGAAGATGTTTTCCGTGAATTAACCATGAATTAAAAAAATCAGAATTAAAGTATTGGCTATGAAAAATATTTGGATCATTACAAAACATGAGCTGGCCGAATTCTTCAATTCCCTGATGGCATATATTATGATTATTGCCTTCCTGGGATTCAGTGGTCTGTTTACGTGGTTCCTTGGCTCAGATGTATTTTTTATCAAGCAGGCAAGCATGGAATCATTTTTTAATATTGCATACTGGACATTATTCTTTTTTATTCCAGGATTGACCATGCGACAGTTTGCTGAAGAAAATCGTTCAGGAACGATAGAGTTATTGCTCACAAAGCCTGTCAGCGACTGGCAGGTTACTATTGGAAAATTCCTTTCAACACTGTTATTGATAATTATTGCTCTTGTGCTAACTATTCCGTATTACATAAGCATTTCAAGCCTGGGTCCTATTGATCACGGTGCTGTTTGGTCAGGTTATCTTGGATTAATCTTAATGAGTGGTGGTTATATCGCTATAGGATTGTTTACTTCAAGCATATCAACAAATCAAATAGTAGGCTATTTCCTGGCATTATTCATCGGAGTGTTTTTCCAGATACTCTTTGGAATAGGTGCAGGATATTCAAGCGGCTTCTTCGGAGAGATGTTTGACTACCTCAGTGTTTCAACACATATTGAATCCATTTCAAGAGGTGTTATCGACTCAAGGGATATAATTTTCTTCCTCTCATTAATGTTCCTTGGATTAATTCTTACAGAAGCTAACCTTGAAAAAAGTCGTTTATAAGATTCTTTTCTAACAAAAGAAAAATATTAAAGCATGAAAAGGAAAAGAAAACAAAATATAAATTCAAAGAGCCTGCTGATAATAGCGGCTATTATCCTGATCAATATAATTTCTATTAATTTTTTCTTCAGGATAGACCTTACTGCAGACCAGAGATATTCGCTCAGCAAGGCAACAAAAGATATACTCAGAAACCTTGATGGTACAGTAACTGTAAAGGCATACTTTACTGAAGATGTACCTCCACAGATTGCAAAACTCAAAGATAATTTCAAAGATATGCTGATTGAATATGCAAGTGTATCTGGTGGAAACCTTGTTTATGAGTTCATCAACCCCAATGCAAGTGAAGAGGACGAACAGAAGGCTCTTCAGAATGGCATCAGGCCAATGATCATCGATGATAGAGAAAAGGACCAGAGAACTCAAAAGAAAGTATACTTAGGCGCGGTATTAAACCTGGGGGAAGAAAAAGATATTATTCCGGTGATTGCTAACGAATCTTCAATGGAATACGACCTGTCATCATCGATCAAGAAACTTTCAGTTGCAGAAAAACCTAAAGTTGCATTCATTCAAGGACAAGGTGAAGCAGCTATAGAAGAGATGCCACAGGCTATGGGGCAGCTGAATATTCTTTATGACATTGTTCCTGTTAATATTTCTGATCCTGCTGTTAATCTCTCCGAATATAAAACTATAGCCATCATTGCTCCCAAAGATACATTCAATATTCAGCAACTTAATCTGCTTGACAAGTATCTCGCAAATGGAGGAAACATATTCATTGCCCTTAACAGGGTTGAAACGGATATGACCCAGGGTACAGCAATGGCTGTTGACATTGAGCTTGAAAAGTGGCTTGCTAAGAAAAGTATAAATGTTTTAGGAGCATTCCTTATTGATGCCAGTTGTGGAAATGTAAACGTTCGTCAACAGCAAATGGGGTTTACCTTTAACACTGCTGTCCCTTTTCCTTACATACCAATAATTACAACATTTGGAGATCACCCCATTAGCAAAGGTCTGGAGCAGGTAATTATGGCATTCGCCAGTCCTATCACATATTCAGGAGATACAAGTGTAAAATTCATACCAATTGCAACAAGCTCGAAAAAATCAGGATATCAGATCCCACCATTTACGTTTGATGTGCAGAAAAAATGGCAGGATGATGATTTCATAAACCCTGATCAAGTAGTTGCCGCTGTTATAAGTGGAAAGATTATTGGTGATATGGAATCCAATATTATAATTGTTGGAGATGGAAATTTTCCTGTAAATCCTTCAGGACAACAAGTTCAGCAGTTACAACCAGATAATGTAAGTTTAATGGTTAACTCCATCGATTGGCTCACGGATGAAACAGGATTGATAGACCTCAGAACCAAACAGGTAACGTCTCGTCCACTTGCCAATGTTCCGGATGGAAGGAAAGCATTTCTCAAATGGTTTAACTTTTTAATTCCATTGTTACTGATAACATTCTATGGAATAACCAGATATCAACGAAGAAGAATAATCAGGAAAAAAAGAATGGAGGAAGGTTATGTTTAAAAAACTGAGTATTAAAATATTACTAATTGCATTAATCGTATTAATTGCAGCAGTGCTGATCTTCAAGTTCTCTGATGATAAGGAGAAAACTTTCAGATCTAAAGTGGTAGAAATTGAACCATATGAAATAACTGCTATGGAGGTATTTGATCCTAAAAAAGATCAGCTTTTCAGAATGGAGAAGATAGATTCACTGAACTGGAAGCTTATCCATGATGGGAAAGAATACGATGGTGATAAAGATGGTATATTGGATGCCTTACACAGGCTTGATGATATTAAAACAGATTTCATTGCAACAACGAAAGAAGATAAATGGGATGAATACCAGGTTTCAGACACAACCGGCATCAGGGTAAAACTTTACAAAGGTAATAAGCTCATAGAGGACATCTATATTGGCAAATTCACATATAAGATGAATCAGGAGCAACAAATGAATCCACAACAGAATCAGCAGCCTGACCTGACTTCATATGTAAGACCTGAAAGTGAAGACAATGTATATGCATTCAAAGGTATATTAAGGATGAGCTTTGCCGTATCACCCGAGCATTTTAGAAATAAAAATGCTATTTCTCAAAAGTTTGAAAAAATAAACAAGCTCACATATAAATATCCTGAAAAAGAATTTAATATTGAAAAGATTGGTGGAAAATGGTTCTTTAATGGTATTATTCCTGCAGATTCAGCTAAAACCATCAATTTCGTAAGAAGTATCTCAAGAATAAGAAATTCAAATTTCATAGAAGGTTCGGTTGTTACTTCTTTGACTCCAACCCACCAGTTAATAGTTGAAGGAGAAGGTTTTTCACCTATTATCATTAATGCATACCCAAGCCAGGATACCCTGATTAATTACTACATTACATCAAGCTACAATCCTAAAACTGTCTGGAACGGTAAAAAAGGAGATATGTTTAAGAAGCTGTTTAAGGACAAGGAAGAGATGGAGATTGAATAGGTGCCAGTTGCCAGACACCGAATGCCAGACACCAGACACCGGAAACCGGACACCGGATACCGGATACCGGATGGCAGGTCATTGACAAGTTCTCGCTTTTCGGTTCTCAGTTTTCGATTCTCGATCCTGCCCCCTAAATCCCTCCTAAAGGGAGAAGTAAAATATTCAAACACACATGGCTACCAACAAACAGAATCTCGAATCTTGCAAACGGTGACTGGCGACTGGTGACTGGCATCTAATTCTTCATCCTCACATCAAGCGCATCCCGTAATCCATTCCCAACAAGCATAAAAGCCATTACCATAAGCATGATTGCCAATCCTGGAAGAATTGCCAGGTGTGCAGCATCAAGAATTATGTAGGCATAATTCTCTTTGATCATAGTTCCCCAGGATGGCATAGGTGGCTGCACTCCTATTCCAAGGAAACTCAGCCCGGCTTCTATTAGAATGGCAGCAGCAAAATTGGCTGCAGAGATAACAATTAGAGGACCTGTAATATTAGGAAGTATATGCCTTGAAATAATCCTGAAATTAGTAAAGCCTAATGCTTTTCCTGCTTCTACAAATTCCTTTTCTCTTATACTTAGTATTTGTCCTCTTACCACCCTTGCAATTTCAACCCACATTGTTAAGCCCACTGCAACGAATACCTGCCAGAATCCTTTGCCCAGTGCAAAAGTGATTGCAATAACCATTAATAATGTAGGAATTGACCAGACAACGTTAATAAACCAGACAATAACATTATCAACCCATCCCCTGAAAAATCCTGCAAGAGAACCCAGGCTAATACCAATAAGCAGAGAAAGCAGAACAGCTATAAAGCCAACTGATAAACTTATCCGTGCACCAATGATGATCTGGCTTAAGACGTCTCTGCCAAATTTATCTGTTCCAAGCAAAAAATGCTTGTCAACTATGTTATTTTTAACAATCTCTTTCTGAAATTCTTTTATAGTTCCCGACTTCTCCTGTCCGCCAATTAATTGAAAACTCAACGTATTCTTATAAACTTTAAGGCTTTCAAGCTTTAATGAAAATAACACATCCGGGAGCTTATATTCCTTTTTTATGATTGCATTTCCTTCTCCGGAATATTCTGACACTATGATCTCATCACCAGCAAACTCATATGAATCAATTGGAATGCTTGTAAATTCTGACTTTTGACCAAAAAACATTTTAGAGAAAATATTCTGTTTTCCGACACTTACATTTTTTTTAACAAGAAGCATCTCTACATTAAATCCTGGCTTTTTTGCGGCAAGTTCCAAATGCTGATCATTTGCATAAGGAGTATTATCAGGAGTTATAAGGTATCCTAGTATACCGATTAATATTGAAACAATTATCAAACACAAAGCACCAAAAGAAAGTCTGTTTCTTTTGAATTTCTTCCAGGCAAGTTTAGAAAGTGAACCTGATGTTTCGAATTCTTTCTTTTTAAAAAGCAAGGGCTATTGTTTTAAACAAATTTACAATAATATGTTAACTGTTATGACTAAAGTTATCGGCCTTTATAAAAGACATAATTTTGCTTGACAATAATCAAAATTTGCGTAATTTTGCATTTCCTTAAATGGTGCGTGTAGCTCAGTTGGTTAGAGCACTAGATTGTGGTTCTAGGGGTCGTGGGTTCAAATCCCATCATGCACCCAAAAAAAGCCGAACATTGTTCGGCTTTTTTTCATTGAAAATTGCCTAATCCTCTATTCGACAGTCGCCCAATCCCAATAGAATTTCAGATATCAAATATCCACACCGGCATCCGTCATCAAAGCTAAAAACCACTACCTTTATTAAATGATTAAACAAATCAATATTACTCTGCCACCCTTCAAAAAAGGCTTTCACCTAATCACAAGTATTATCGAAGATCAACTAGGTGATCTTCCTGAAAAAGGGTTACTAAACATCTTTATTAAACATACATCTGCAGCATTAACAATAAATGAGAATGTTGACTCTACAGTAAGAACAGACCTGAATACGATTTTTGACAAAATAGTTCCTGAAAATGATCCTTCCTTAAGACACACTATGGAAGGTGCCGATGATATGCCTGCCCATGCAAAATCAACACTTGCAGGACCATCCTTAACAATGCCAATTACTAATCATAGATTAAACCTGGGAACCTGGCAGGGAATTTATTTATGTGAGTTTCGGAATTATGGTGGGAGCAGAAAGCTATTGATTACAATATATTCTTAATCCGCTACATCAAATTCCACAAAGAAAGCTGCTCCTTCTCCCTCCTTGCTATCACACCATACTTTTCCATTCATAGCAAGGACATATTTTTTAACTATTGCCAGGCCAAGGCCAGGAGCTAATTCGTCCTGAGTTAAATGATCCTTCTTTATATTATACATGTCGAAGATCACATCTATTTTATCGGCTGAGATACCTATACCACTATCACGAATTATAATACGAGCCTTATTATCAACCTCTTTAACTGTCACACTGATACTTTCTCCAACAGCTGTGAATTTTATAGCATTTGATAAAAGATTATCAATGATCTGTGAAATATAAACATCATTAAGATTTGCATAAACCTCTGAAATATCTTCTTTGAAATCAACTTTTCTTTGTTCAAGAGTTAGTTTATTATTAGAAATTATGCTTCCGGCAATTTCACCAACATTTATCCTGTCAAACTTAAGTTGTAAAACTTTTGAATCAATAACATTAACATCAAGTATCTCATTGATCATTTTATTCATCCTACCCAGAGAACTCTTGATGATTTCTATATATTCTTTTTGTTCTTCCTGCAAGCTATTGCCACTACTTGACAAGAGGTCAACCATGCACAAACTGCTGGTAAGTGGATTTTTTAATCCATGAACCACAACACTGATCAAATGATTCTTTTCCTCATTAATATTTAAAAGATCGAAATTCTGCTCTTCAAGTTTGAGTTTCTGATTATTAATGCTTTCATTCTGTAAACTGATCTCCTGGTTTTGTTTGCGGATCTTCAAATAACTTTTTGCCAGTTTTTCTTCCAGCACATTCATATATCTCATCCTCTGTATAAGCACTTTAAGTATGCCCTTGGTAAGGCCAAATTGTTGAGAAATAAGGTGTTCGAAATCTTTTCTTTTGAGCCTGAAAAGAATACTTGGCTTCTCTGCCGTTACCGATGCAGAGCGCGTTTCATCGTCTATTAATGAATATTCACCAAAAACATTATACTGTTCAAGCTTTGACAAAACATGGTTTCCATCATGAATTCTTACCTCCCCTTCTGCAATAATGTACATCGCATCACCATGCTCACCCTTTTTAAAGATGTTTTGTTGACGTTTCAAGTAAATGATATCCAGAGAATTGACGATCTTTTGCAAAACATCTTCATCAATCTCCTTAAAGACATCAACATTCTTTAATATTTCCAGCCTGTCCTGATTAGTTATCTCTTCCATTACTTAAACCCAGCTTAATAATCAAATTTACAATTTTTCGATGAAACTATACAATTTCATCTTAAAACGATACAAATGAAAAGTCATTATGTTAAAACCGATAATCTTTTTGCACATTGCTTTTCCATGTATTATTTTTATAGTATAAAAAAACTTATTATCCATTTAGTAGTGAATCTATTTTCATCTGGGCAACATATTCTTGTTGCCCTTTTTTTATTCCATTAAGCAATACTTTATCAACTTCTTTTTGAATGTCAGGAAAAAAAGTTCTGAAATCATTTTCATATGCTTCATAATCTTTGAGCAATGATTCCACAGCATTTTTCATCCCAGAACGATTACCGGTTCTTCTGTCCATTCCATGAAAAACTCTTTTCAGGGATTTAACATCCGCATATCCTACTAACCAGTTATCATATACTAAAAAGGGTAAAATCCTTCGGTATCTTGAAGGTATTAAACTAAAATTCATTGTAAGCAGAAAATAAATATGTGATGTATATTTATTCAGGTTTTTATCAGAATATTCGCTCCAGTATTTTGAAAGAAAATGATCATAATAAATATCAATGATTATTCCTGAGAATTTTCCAAAAGTACCAGATAATCTGTGCTTGCTCTCCAGAAAACACTCATGTTTATCAGTATAATGATCGATAAAACGATGTAGCAGTATTCCAAATCTTACACCTTCCCTGTATGCATCATAGCGATTTCCCTTTACGGCATCCGCAATAAAATTTCCAAGTAAAATATCATCATTATCCCCTGAAAGATATGAATGAGCTAAAAAATTCATCTGTTTCCCTCCATTCAGCCAAAATTAATTAAATTAATTATAAATAAGTATGCTGAACATTTGAATCAATCAAGTCTAAATAGTTTTTTTTAGATTTGTTACATACAATTATCAACAAATTAAGCCTTTTGATATGAAGAAATTAATGTTGCTGGGTGATGAAGCAATCGCACAGGGAGCAATAGACGCAGGGCTTTCCGGCATATATTCCTATCCAGGCACCCCAAGTACAGAGATCACTGAGTATGTTCGACAGTCAAAAGAAGCTGTTGAAAAAGGAATAAGGGCAGTATGGGCTACCAATGAGAAGACTTCAATGGAAATTGCCCTTGGCATGTCTTATGCAGGAAAAAGAGCAATGGCTTGTATGAAACATGTAGGATTGAATGTAGCTGCGGATGCTTTCATAAATTCAGGAATTACAGGAGCAAATGGAGGACTTCTTGTTGTTTCTGCTGATGATCCATCAATGCATTCATCACAGAATGAGCAGGATTCGAGGTTCTATGGTAACTTTGCAATGATACCTATGCTGGAACCATCAAATCAGCAGGAAGCGTATAACATGGTTCATTATGCCTATGATCTATCGGAAAAATACAAGATACCTGTCTTAATGCGCATAACAACCCGCCTGGCTCATTCGAGAGCTGGTGTTGTCAGAAGCGAACCAAAAGCTCAGAATAAAGCAAAGCTCCCGTCAGATCCTTATCAATTTATTCTTCTTCCTAATATCGCCAGAAAAAGATATAAAGGATTATTAGCTGCTCAGGAAGCTTATATCCTGGAATCAAATAATGCAGGATTCAACCAGTATTTTGATCATGAAGACAAAAAGCTTGGGATTATTGCTGCAGGAATTGGATACAACTACCTTCTTGAAAACTATAGCAACGGTAAAGTTCCTCATCCTGTATTGAAAATAGGACAATATCCACTTCCTGACAAGATGATTGAAAAGATATACAACGAATGTGATGAGATCCTGGTTATTGAAGACGGATTCCCATTTATTGAGGAACAACTGCGTGGATATATGAATAACGGAATACCTGTTCATGGCCGTTTGGATGGAAGCCTTCCACGCGATGGAGAGCTTAATCCCAACCTGGTTGCTCATGCATTGAATCTGGAAGAACCTATTGATGAAAGTATTTCTGAGATAATAAAAGGGCGCCCACCAAAACTTTGTAAAGGCTGTGGACATAATGATGCATTTGTAGCTTTAAATGAAGCACTGGAGCCATATGGACGAGGCAGGGTATTCTCAGATATTGGATGCTATACACTGTCTGCTTACAAACCACTTGAATCTATCAATACATGTGTTGATATGGGTGCTTCTATAAGCATGGCAATAGGTGCTGCTGATTCAGGATTAATCCCTTCAGTTGCTGCAATTGGTGATTCAACCTTTACTCATTCCGGAATGACTGGTCTTCTTGATGCAGTAATAAATAAAACACCAATTACAGTGATCATTCTGGATAATTCTACAACAGGGATGACAGGAGGACAACCATCTGCTGCTTTTGGGAGAATTGAAGACATTTGTAAAGGACTGGGGGTGGAAGAAGATCATATCAGGATTGTAAAACCACTACCAAAATATCATGAAGAAAATTTAAAAATCTATAAAGAAGAGCTAGAGTATATGGGAGTTTCTGTTATAATTCCAAGGAGGGAATGTATTCAGACTTTAAACAAAAGAATGAGAGCAAAACATAAGGTTAAAGCAATTTCATAATGAAAAAGGATATTATACTAGCAGGAGTCGGCGGACAAGGAATACTGTCAATTGCCGCAATAATAGGATTTGCCGCATTAGAAGAAGGATTACATATAAAACAGGCTGAAGTTCATGGAATGAGCCAGAGAGGTGGTGCAGTTCAATCGCATTTCAGAGTTTCCTCCAATGAAATATTTTCCGACCTCATCCCAAAGGGAAAAGCTGATCTGATTATTGCAGTTGAGCCTATGGAGTCAATAAGGTATAAATTTATGATCTCAAAGGATGGCTGGATAATTACCAATACTACTCCCATGGTAAATATTCCTGATTATCCTGACATGGAAGAATTAATTAATGAAATCAGAGTTATTAAGAACCATGTTGCACTTGATGCCGATAAAATAGCAAAAGACCTCAAAACACCAAGGTCTGTAAACATAGTAGTACTTGGAGCTGCAGCGCCACATCTCGACATAGAAGTTGACAAGCTGGAAAATGCGATCAGAAAAGTGTTCAGCACTAAAGGTGAAGAAATTGTCAACCTTAACATTGAGGCATTTAGAGCAGGATTAGCTACGGCAAAAGAATACGTATCCTAAATAGTATTGTCGGTTGTCGCCCACTTATATCATCGGGTATTTCTTAAAGATCTCTTCTGACTTCATCAGTATATCAACATACTGTGCTCTTTTATAAGTGAAAGGATCTTTCAGTTCTTTCTTTGACAGTTTACCTCTGAAATCATCAAGCTTATTGTATCCTTTATTCTTCATCCATGATTCCATATCTTTTAATATGGTGGAAGTGTAATCTATACCATTTTTATATAAAGCACTCACGATCTGAACAGTATCAGCTCCTGCAAGCATCATGCTTATCACATCTTCACCTGTGTATATTCCTGTATTACAACATACTTTTGCTTTGATCTGATCATATAGCAATCCTGCAAACCTAAGTGACAATCGATTATCATTCTGAGAGCTCAGGTTATATGGGAAATAATGAATCTCATCGTCAATATCAATCTCCGGCTGAAACAATCTATTGAATAATACGAATGCATCAACTCCTACTTTATCCATTTCACTAACAGTATACAGTATATTAGTATAATACGGGCTAAGCTTAACTGCAATAGGGATCTTAACAGATTCTTTCACCTTTGCCAGAATATCTATTTGTTCTGTTAGTATTGATCGTCCATCTATATGAAAATCTTTTGGAATAGCATAGAAGTTAATTTCTAAACCATCAACACCTGTATCTTCTATTTTCTTTGCATAATCCACCCATGTTTCGTCATACACACAGTTCAAGCTGGCAATAAGCGGGATAGACAGGCTTTCTTTTGCTTTTTTAAGTTTTAACAGGAATTCTTCAGGGCCGGCATCAGGAAATTCAGGATAAAGGTTCGAACTCATTTCTGCATGCCTTGTGGCATATTCCTCTTCAGCTATGTGATGTTCAAGATTCTCAAGATGAATCTGTTCTTCGAACAATGACTTATATACAATTGCTCCAGCACCTGATTCTTCTATATTCTTAAGAGCTGTCAGGTCTGTAACAAGATTACTTGCACCAATAATAATAGGGTTTTTAAGTTTTAACCCCATATAGTTTACACTTAAATCCATAGTCTTTTCTGTTTTGTTTGAAATTAAAACTAAAATTCTTCAGGGATTAAAGTTAGCAAAATATATAAAAAGCTAAATGTATTTTTTTAATCTAAAATCGATATAAATAATTACTTAGTTCTCTAAAATGGCTTAAAATCATTTACAAGCACAATTTAAGTTATTAATTTCGCAGCATCATTACGAATACGATCAATTTGTTCTTATAACTTAATGATTTATAATCATTTACGAAGAGCATTTTGAAAAAATTGACTTTTTATATTCCCTGATTAAGGGTAATTATGAATAATAAAGTCCTAAAATAAAGACCAATGACTAAAAAGAAAAAATTTATCACCTGCGATGGCAACTATGCTGCATCACATGTAGCATATATGTTCAGTGAGGTTTCCTGTATTTATCCTATCACTCCTTCATCAACAATGGCTGAGTATATTGACGAATGGGCTGCATATGGTCGTAAGAATATCTTTGGTGAAACTGTTAAGGTTGAAGAAATGCAATCTGAAGGTGGAGCTGCCGGCGCACTTCACGGGGCATTACAGGCTGGAGCTCTTGCATCAACTTATACAGCATCCCAGGGATTATTGCTGATGATACCAAATATGTATAAGATAGCCGGAGAGTTCTTACCTGCTGTTTTCCATGTTAGTGCAAGAACACTTGCTTCTCATGCTCTTTCTATTTTTGGTGATCATAGTGATGTTATGTCAACCCGCCAAACTGGTTTTGCAATGCTTGCATCAGGGAGTGTTCAGGAAGTCATGGACATAGGTGGTATAGCTCACCTTGCTGCTATCAAATCAAAGATTCCATTCCTTCATTTCTTTGATGGATTCAGAAGCTCTCATGAGATTCAGAAAATTGAAAGCCTTGAAGCAGATGACATGAGGCATCTGGTTGACTATGAAGCAATAAAAGAATTCAGAAATAAAGCATTAAACCCTGAAAACCCTGTAACAAGAGGTACAGCACAGAATCCTGATATCTTCTTCCAGGCAAAAGAAGCAGGGAACCGCTTCTATGATCCAATTCCTGATATTGTTGAAGAGTATATGAAAGAGATAAGTATACTTACTGGTAGAGAATATCATCCCTTTACTTTTTATGGTTCCCCTGATGCTGAAAATATTATAATCGCAATGGGTTCAATTACTGACACCATCAAAGAGACCATTGATTACCTAAGATCAAAAGGTGAAAAAGTTGGTCTTATCAGTGTTCACCTCTACCGTCCGTTCTCTGAGAAATATTTCATGAACGTTTATCCAAAAACTGTAAAAAGAATCGCAGTTCTCGATCGTACTAAAGAGCTGGGTGCTAATGGCGAACCTATGCATCTTGATGTAAAAGACATTTTCTACGGAAAAGAAAATGCTCCTGAAATTTATGGAGGAAGGTATGGTTTAAGCTCAAAGGATACCACACCAGCTATGATGTTATCTGTTTTTGATAATCTCAAACTGGATTACCCAAAAGACAGGTTTACAGTTGGTATAGTTGATGATGTTACACATCTTTCATTACCATTACTTCCCGAAATCAACATTTCACCTAAAGGAACTTATTCTGCAAAGTTTTACGGACTTGGTTCGGATGGAACTGTTGGAGCAAATAAAAACTCTATAAAAATTATTGGTGAAACTACTGATAAATATTGCCAGGCATATTTCGCTTATGATTCAAAGAAATCAGGGGGGATTACAACATCTCACCTGAGATTTGGTGATAAACCAATTAGGTCTCCTTACCTGGTTAACACACCTGATTTTGTTGCTTGCCATGTTCCTTCATATCTTGACAAATATGACATGCTTAAAGGCTTGAAGAAGGGTGGTACATTCCTTCTTAACAGTATCTGGGATGAAGAGGAAACAAAAGGAAAGCTTCCGAATTCAATGAAAAGATATTTTGCTGAAAATGATATTAAATTCTTTATCATTAATGCCACTCAGATTGCAGAAGAGTTAGGACTTGGTTCAAGAACCAATACTATTATGCAATCTGCTTTCTTTAAAATAGCTAATGTGATCCCTTACGAAGAAGCTATTGATGAGATGAAGAATGCTATTGTGAAAACATTCGGCATGAAGGGTGAAGATATTGTTAACATGAATAAAAATGCTGTTGACAAAGGTGGAGATGTAATTGAAATTAATATTCCTTCTGAATGGAAAACAGTTGAACCTATCGACAAAAAAGCAGAAAGAATTGCTCCGGAATTTGTTTTAAAAGTAGCAGACCCAATAAATCAGCTAAAAGGAGATGATCTTCCTGTAAGTACATTTCTTGGGAGAGAAGATGGAACTTTTCCTCCAGGAACTACAGCTTACGAAAAAAGAGGTATTGCAGTAAATGTTCCTGAATGGGTACCTGAAAACTGTATTCAATGTAACCAATGTGCTTATGTTTGTCCACACGCTGCTATTCGTCCATACCTCCTTAATGAAGATGATATGAAGAAGCTTCCAGAGGGAATTGAAACGATCAAAGCAACTGGAAAAGACCTTGCAGCTTATAATTTCAGGATACAGGTAAGTGCAATGGATTGTACCGGATGCGGTAACTGTGCGGATGTTTGTCCTGCTAAAACAAAAGCTCTTGAGATGAAGCCTCTTGATACTCAACTCGGAGAAATAAGTCACTATGAGTTTATGGATGCTGAAGTTGGCTATAAAGACAATCTGGTGCCAAAAGATAAAACAGTAAAAAACAGCCAGTTTGCACAACCATTATTTGAATTCTCCGGTGCTTGTGCCGGATGTGGTGAAACCCCATATATTAAAACAATAACTCAGCTTTTCGGAGAAAGGATGATGATCTCTAATGCAACAGGATGCTCCTCCATCTATGGTGGATCCGCTCCTTCAACTTCCTACTGCCAGCATAAAGAAAGTGGCAAAGGTCCTGCCTGGGCTAATTCATTATTCGAAGATAATGCAGAATACGGATTTGGAATGTTATTAGGTGTACAAAAGATCCGAGACAGGATTGAATTACGTCTTAAAGAACTCCTTCCAAAAGCAAATAATGAAGCAAAGGCTGTTATCAATGCATGGATAGAAGGTAAAGGTGATGCGAAACTCTCAACTGAAGCAAGCGAAAAACTGATACCTGTCCTGCATAAAATTGGCGGACCTATTTCAAAAGAGATACTTGAAATTAAACATTACCTCATCAAAAAATCGGCATGGGTATTTGGCGGTGACGGATGGGCATATGATATTGGTTTCGGCGGACTTGATCATGTATTGGCTTCAGGAGAAGATATCAATGTTCTTGTAATGGATACAGAGGTGTATTCAAATACCGGTGGACAATCTTCAAAAGCCACACCAGTAGGTGCTGTTGCTAAATTTGCAACCTCAGGTAAAAAGATCAGAAAAAAAGATCTTGGAATGATGGCAATGACATACGGTTATGTTTATGTTACCCAGGTATCTATGGGCGCAAGCCAATCACAATTCTTTAAAGCTCTTAAAGAAGCTGAGGCATATCCTGGACCATCACTTATAATTGCTTATTCACCTTGTATTAATCATGGATTAAGAAAAGGAATGGGTAAATCTCAGGCAGAAGCTAAAGATGCTGTTGAATCAGGATACTGGCAGTTATACCGCTACAATCCATTGCTGGAAGAAGAAGGAAAAAATCCATTTACCCTTGATTCTAAAGAACCGGATTGGGATAAGTTCCAGGAATTCCTGAATGGAGAGGTTAGATACACTTCATTGAAGAAATCATTCCCTGCTGAAGCGACAAGACTTGACGCAATTGCAGAAAAGAATGCTAAATGGAGGTATGCAAATTATAAGCGACTTACTGAAATGAAATTTGATTAAAAAAAAATGGCTGCAAATTGCAGCCATTTTTTTTTAATATATCCTGTATTCAAAGGGGATCCTTGCCTGAATACCACTCAGATTATTCATTTGTTCAAGAAAGTAATAATATGTATAATAATCACCAAGCTCTTCTTTGATATGGCTCTTTACCCTGACCTCACCTTGCAAAGAAGACAACAGCTCCTGTATGGGATCTTTTTGCTCAGGTAGTGATTGAATACGATAATCATCAAGTTCGGCAATATCTGCTGCAAGCTTAATCGCATCAGTAATTCCTCCGAAATCATCTATTAAACCAATTTCAAGAGCATCAATACCTGACCATATTCTTCCCTGTGCAATTTCATGCACTTCCTCTGTAGTCATACCCCTTCCATTTGCTACCCTCTCCAGGAAAACATTATAGAATTTATCTATTTCATTTTCCAGTATACTCTTTTGAAACTCAGTCATTGGCTCAGTAGTACTGATAAAACTGGAATTTTTATTGGTCTCTACCTTGTCAAACGTAATACCCAGGTGTTCATTAAACATCCTTTTCATATTTGGTATCATTGCGAAAACACCTATTGAACCTGTAAGCGTTGTAGGGTCTGCAATAATTTTGTCTGCCGCACAGGAAATCCAATAACCCCCTGATGCAGCCAGATCACCCATTGAGATGACAAATGGTTTTTCATTCTTAGCAAGCATTACCTCTCTCCAGATAACATCAGAGGCAATTCCATCTCCACCACCAGAATTAACCCGCATTACAATAGCTTTAACATTATCATCCTTCCGTGCTTTTCTTATTGTGTTAGAGAAGGTTACAGACCCAATTACTTCTTCACTTCCTCTCCCCTGTATTATCGAACCAATAGCATAAATAACTGCAATCTTGTTTCTTGAAATCCTCTCCTTTTTCATCCTGTGAACATGTGTGTAGTCTTGAATTAAAACCGAGTTTATCGCTTTATTCTCATCAATATCCAGCCTTTTCTTTAACTTGCTAATAACTTCGTCTTTATAAACCAGCTCATCAATATATCCCCTCTCCATCGCCTCTGAAGCATCAAACACTGCAAGTGCATCAGCATCTGAATTAATTTCATTTATACTTATATTTCTTGATTTAGAAATATCTTCAGTAATTACATCCCATAAGGAATTAACATAAACAGACAACTGTTCTCTATTTTCAGAACTGTAATGATCTTTTAGAAATGGTTCAGCAGCACCTTTGAATTTACCTGCTCTTATTACCTGAGTTTCTATTTTAAGTTTTTCAAAGGTTCCTTTTAAGAATATTGATTCTAAACTTAAACCTTTCAAATCCATTAATCCTTCAGGATGCATATACACTTCATCAGAAACACTGCTAAGATAATAAGCACCCTGGCTATATACATCACTGAAACAAGTTACCCATTTACCTGACTCCTTAAATTTTACAATGGCATTACGTATTTCCTGAATAGTTGATATTCCAGCACTTATATTAGAAACCTCTATATAAATACCTTTAATGTTAATATCTTCAGAAGCCTTATCTATATTATTTAAAATGTCGTTTAAGCCCAGTGATTTCCTGAACTTAACAGATGAGGGATCAAATATTTCAAATGGATTATTTGGTGTCCGTTCCTTAATCGGAGTAGGTAATGTGATTTTTAAGATACTATTATCACTAATAATAACTTCCTGTTTTTCTGCAAGATATACTAATGAAGTTATGATGCCAAGAAAGATGAAAAATACTATTACGAATGTTAGTATAGTTCCTAACATGGATGCAAACATGAATTTAAAAAATTGTTTCATCAGTTTATATTTTTAGATTATTATGTAATTTTATGATATGAACCCTAAATACTTGTTAAATTGTATATACAATATTAATGATTTAAGTCAAAAAATAAAAGCTTGGCCGATATTAATTAATTTTACTGGATAATATTTATAAGACTTGACATCTGGTTATGTTCAATTTACATCTGATCCAATGACTGAAACATTATGCATGAGGTATATCTCTCTTTAGGAAGCAATATAGATGACAGATTGTGGAATTTGCATAACTGTCGTAACAAACTGAAAGGTTTATATGGAGAAGCCATAAAAACCTCAAGCATTTACAAAACTGATGCCTGGGGTTTTGAAAGTGATCCTTTTTTAAATCAGGCATTGGTTTTTCAAATAAATAAAGAGCCAGAAGAGATACTAAAGGATATACTGGAAATTGAAAACGAAATGGGTAGGGTAAGGCCTGTTAAAGGTTATATATCAAGGATAATCGATATTGACATCTTATTTATAGGTAGCATCATTTACAGATCAGAGAAGCTCGAGATCCCTCATCCACTTATTCAGAAAAGAATGTTTGTACTTGCATCTTTAAAGGAAATAGCAGGAGATTTGATACATCCTGTATTAAATCTCTCAATATCGGATATCCATAATAGATGTAAGGATGATAGTTTAGTAGTAAAGTATGATAATCAAAAAAGCCATGAAATATAAATACATCGCTATTGAAGGAAATATAGGTTCAGGAAAAACCACACTGGCAACAAGCTTATCAGAAAGTCTTGGATACAAATTAGTTCTTGAAGAATTTGAAGATAATTCATACCTGCCAAAGTTTTATGAAGATCCTGAAAGAAATGCCTTCCCGCTTGAACTGTCATTCCTGGCTGAAAGATATAAGCAATTGAGGAATATTGATTTCAAAACAGCTGTCATATCTGATTATATCTTTGACAAATCATGGATTTTCGCTTCAAACAATCTTCCAGAAGCAGAATTGAAAATCTATAAAAAGGTATACAAGATCCTTCATTCATTACTTCCGAAACCTGATCTAATTATTTTACTGGAGTGTAATCCTGAAAATTTACTACACAGGATACAGGAAAGAGGGAGAGATTATGAAATGAATATAAGACAATCTTACCTTGATATTATTGACAGAAGATACGGACATTACTTTTCTAAGAAGAGATTCCTTAATAAGGTGATCAGGATCAATACTTTCTCGACCAATATTAATCAGGAAAGTGAATATAATAAACTAATAGATCTTATTAGGGAAAAGAAAGATTAAATAAAAAAAGCTCTCCAACAATTGTCGGAGAGCTTTTTTTGAAGGTATATAAGTCTGATTCTGCTTTATTGAACTAAACCTACAAATTCAGGAGTAGTATAATATTTAACAAATTCCTTATCGCTGATAGCAACACCTTTATAATCCGGATTTGCTTCTATTGCTTTTGAAAGGTATTCATACATCATGCTTGTATTGTTAGTACGAGCACCTATAACAGCAAGCAGGTAGAATGTTTCAGCATTTTCAGCAGCACATTTCAATGTATTCTCTGCCTGTCCATTATTACCATTCATTAACTGAGCAAGTCCTTTATTATAGTTGCAGTCATATGAATTCAGCAACTGAGTTGCTTTACCATAGTTACCTTTAATAATTTCAATAGTACCCAGATTGTAATTTTCATTAATTCCCTGAGCTTTTGCTTTATTGAAGAACTCTTCAGCTTTACAATAAGTTTCTAAATAGCAATTTACAACACCAAGGTTATTCAGGATAATGCCATTATTCGGTGAGAGTTCGTCTGCTTTAAGGAATAATTCCTTTGCAGCCTGGATATTACCCATTTCAACCTCAACACCGCCTGCATTATTATATCCTAACCAGTTATCTGGGAAGTGAATAGTAACTGACTCATAAACTTCTCTTTTCACTTCATTTCCTTCATGTAAAGTTGCACCATACATAATCTCTTCTATGTATAGATTCTCTGGTTGATCAACGGCCATTGCTTTAATTTCCTCATCAGTTTTCTTTGGTTCATAGCAATTAACTGCGATACATGCTTTTCTTAATGGAGGAAGAAGATATTCTTCTATTTCAGGATAAATCAGTATCATATTACTGATCTCTTCTTCTTTCTTAGATTGGCCTGCTGAATTAATAACATTCAGTATTGCAGCTTTATCTTTGATATCTGATTTTTTAACATTAGCGAGGAAGCCATCCCAATCCGGACCGTGCCATTTGAGATTGAAAGTAATATCTTCTTTTGGATCTTCAATTGTCAACTTAGAATCTTTTCCACGGATAAGTTTTTTAATTTCCTTAACCATATATTTGTAAGCTGTATTAGCACGATTTTCTGAAAGGTCATTATTGAAAGTTTCCTCACCTTCAGGAGATGCCCATCCATTGATCTGGACATCTTTTATTTCCCAACCTTTTGCTACGAAATCAGAAACCATTGCCAGGGCTTTCTTAGATTTTTCATCTTTATTCAAAGAAACTCTCCAGTTAAGGTTATAACGATTAACATTGAAGAATATCCTTGCTTTTTCAGTAATAATTGTTTCTTTTTCATATCCATGTCCCGCAAAAACAACCAGTTGATCGTTCATGATACGTTTTGAAGTGTAGATAACACCATCTGCAAGTCTTCTTGAACCCAAAGCAACACCATCTTCTCCAATTTCATCACAAGCAACAGTACCGCCTTTAGCAGAATAAACCACCGGATCAACAATTAACTCTGAATTATTAATCTCCGGGCTATAAGGTATCTTCTGAGTATAGCTGAATGAACCACCACTATGATATTTGATTGGAGTTCCTTCTCCGGAAACATCTTCTCCTTTAAGTGTAATAGGATCAAGAATTACTTCACCGCCATCATAAACAAGCTTGGGCTGCAAGCACATTGCAGTATTCTTGTCAAAATATTTGGCAGGGAAAGAACCCTGAACAGTGATTTCAACTGAATCACCCTGAACTACGAGTGGGTCTGGAGTAGCAGAAAGTTGTACTTCATCGTATTTCTTAACCATATTCTTTTGACCACCACCAAGAAACTTATACGTAAGACCAAGTGCAGTGTAAGAATACATATCATTTCTGAATGGAACATCACGTTGTACTTTTACAGCATCAAGGCGTTCAGTATCTAGCCATTTCCATTGAGTTTCCAGTGTAATATCGATCTTTTCAGAAACATTGAATGCAAGACCTAAACCTGCTGGAATTGACCAAACTAGATCATAACCACCAAAACCTTTTCGTTTAGGACCATAGTTATTGTTACTACCACCTACATAACGAAGTGTTTTATCAGTGTTTTGGTCAAAAAGTACAGAATGGAATTGTGCCTGTCCAAATCCAAAGAGGCCATAAAAGTTAATTGCTCTTTCTTTATAACCAAAAAACAGATTAGTAAAACTCAAGGTACCTACAATGTGATAATCATAAAGCCATGCTTTATATTCTACATCCTTGTTTTGCATTTGCGGCATCTGATCTTTCATACCAACTATCCATTGATATGATCCCTGGAGCCTAACGCCTCCCCATGGGAATAACTGATATCCAAAATTACCACCTAAACCTGGCCTCCAGGTTTCGGTTTTTGGAACCCACATATTCCCAGAAACATCAGCATGGCCAAGGCTTAAGCCAACATTGCCATTAATAAAGAAATGTCTTTGAAATGTTGTGGATTTTTTTGGCTCTTCTTTTGTTTCTTCCGCATCCTGTGCAGTCATAAGAATTGGTAGAAGACCAAGAACCATGATCATCATGATCTTTAAAAC